>JAITJD010000033.1 GCA_031279085.1 Rickettsiales bacterium
TCTGGCTCGATTGCAGCGCAATCCGACGGTTAAATCTGAAATAGCCGCCAATAAAGAAAAATTCGGGGCATCCGTGCCCGTCGGATTTTTAACTTATCCGATTTCGCAGGCCGCCGACATCACCGCGTTCGACGCGACTGCTGTTCCTGTCGGCGAAGACCAAATGCCCGTAATCGAGCAAACCCAAGAAATCGTGCATAAATTCAATTCCGTGTATGGCGAGACTTTGGTCATACCGCGCGGCATTCTGGCGGAAAATGAGGATGCGCGGCGCCTGCCGGGCACCGACGGCGGCGCGAAAATGGGCAAAAGCCTGGGCAATGTAATCAATCTGAAAGACAGCGCGGATATGATTGCGGCGCGGGTCAAAGATATGTTCACCGACCCTAATCATCTGCGCGTCGAAGACCCTGGGAACACGAAAGACAACCCTGTTTTCATATATCTGTCGGTATTCGCAAAGCCGGAGCACTTTGCTGCGTTTATGCCGGAATATGCAAATTATGCTGAATTGGCTGCTCATTATGAACGCGGCGGCCTGGGCGATGTGAAAGTCAAAAAATTCCTGAACGAAGTATTGCAGGAAACATTGCGCCCGATACGGCAGCGGCGCGAACAATTCGCAAAGAATCCGGACGCAGTTATGGAAATGCTGCGCGTCGGTTCCGTCAAGGCGCGCGAAATTGCCGCCCGCACAACCGATAGGGTCAAGAAAGCGCTGAAACTGGATTATTTTGCTTAAAGTCATTTCGGTTTAAAAATATTGAAAAGGAGAGAACCATGCGTAAAACACTAATCTGGATAGGGTCTGTAATCGGGGCGGCGTCCGTGCTGGCGCTGGCGTATGCTTATTTGATTCAACCGGCCCAGGTGCGCGCCATAGCCGTTGTCGGCGAATGTCTGACTTCGGCGCCCAAAGACCGAACCGCGATTACTTTGCGCGTGCGCAGCCTGAATAAAAACGCCGCGGCTTCAATGAAGCTGGCGGCCGAAAAAATGGCGGAAATAACCGCTTTTCTAAAAAAACAGGATGTCGAGATGCAAACTACGCAATTCGATTCTTACATCAAGACGGAATGGGACGACAAACTTCGAAAATCCGTCGAGCTGGGCGTTGAGACAAACATCGCCGTTGAAATTTCCGCCAAGAAAATTGAAAACATAGAGGCAATCCTGACGAAATTCGCGGGAACTGAAAATGTCTTTTCCGAAAACCTGCGCATGTTCGCCAGCGCCGAAACATTAAAGCCCATTATGGAAAAATGCCTGGGCGACGCAGTGCTGAACGCCCGCGAACGCGCGACGGCGATCGCGATATCCGAACGCCGCAAATTGGGAAGAATGCTGTCTGCGGAATACGGCGGCGGCGCCAATATCGGAAATATTCGGCCGGCGAACTTTCTGACGCGCGCCAAGATGGAATCGGCCGCGTTTGACATGTCCGGCGGACTGGTATCCAAAGACGCCGAAGTTTCCATCACTATCAACGCGGTGTTTGAAATCAAGTAGAAAGGAGAAAGTTTGAAGCAGGCGGTAAATGATTTTTTAAATTACCTGCTGAAAACGAAGAATTATTCTTCGCATACGGCGATCGCTTATGAAAACGACATCCGCGATTTTGTAAAGTTTTACGAGAATTTTACAGGCGCGGATTTGTTTCCGGCAGACTTGTCAAATGTCGACTCAATCTCGTTCCGCGCATGGCTGGCTGATCGCCAGCGGCGCGAATTGTCGCATAAATCCACCGCGCGCGCGCTGTCTTCCGTGCGGTCTTTTTACAGATTCCTATTAAAGTCGCGCGGTATAAAAAACGATGCGATCGGCTTGATCAGCTCGCCAAAAGTTCCGCGCAGATTATCCAAGGCAATCGAAGCCGGCGATGTGGCGAACATGGAGGCGGCTGTTCGCGAAATCGATGCGGACGAACCGTGGGTCGCGGCGCGGGACTGGGCGCTGGTCGTTTTGATTTTCGGATGCGGGCTGCGCATTTCCGAAGCGCTGGGGCTGACGACTGCGGATGTGCGAAATCAGCCGGATACTTTGCGAATTCTTGGCAAAGGCGCCAAGGAAAGATTGGTTCCGGTTCTGCCGGCGGTGAATGACGCGATACAAAAATATTTAAAGCTGCTCCCTTATTCGCATTGCGCAGAGCGCAGAGCGCAGAGCGCGGAGAACTCTGTTAGGCCTCCGCTCTTTTTCTCGGTGCGCGGATTGCCCATGACTGCGCGCATGGCGGAAAAAGTCATCGAGAAACTGCGCAATTATTTACAGCTGCCCGATTATGTAACGCCGCATGCTCTGCGCCATACTTTTGCGACGGCATTGTTGTCCGACGGAGCCGATTTGCGAAGCCTGCAAGAGCTGCTGGGGCATTCCTCGCTATCCACGACCCAGCTGTACACCAAGGTCAGCATGGCTGAAATAAGCAATATTTATTCCGCCGCGCATCCCAGGGCAAAGAAATAGACATAACCAACAACTAATGATTAATAGCCGGCAACCCCTCAACCAGAAATCCCCCAAGAGTTGCTAGCTTCGCCTACGGCTCAGCAAGCCAACTCTGTCCCCCTTTACCAAGGGGGACTAATCCGAGCACGGGGTTAGCCCCTCTTGGTAAAGAGGGGAGAAAAGCTAGGAGCTTGCGTTAGCAAGCGACCTAGGCTTTTCGGGGAGATTTTTGGTTGATTTCTTATTTCGTAAATCAGGTGAAAAATGTTGCGCATTACGCGCGACAACAATTAGTTATTGCTCATTAATTAGTCATTGCTCATTAAAAAAACGCCCCGCAGAAATGCCGGGCGTTTTTTTAACCAGAAAATTATTCGCGTTATTCCTGTGATTCGCCGGCTTCCTGACTTTTGTCGCAGGATTTATGAAAATCCCTGTTGCCGTTATGAAAACCTTTGCGGAAATTTTTCTTGATGGCGCGGAATTCTTCCTTGGTTATGCAGCCGTCTGCGTTTGCATCCGCCGCGTTCAGCTTTCCAAGCATTTCCGGACATTTGATTTTTGATGCGTCAAAGCACCCGTTCACAAATTCAGGATGAAAGAAATCCTTGCGAAACTGACGGTGTGTGCCGCAGCAATACAAGCATGCGGCGAAGCCCAGTCCGAAGATAACCAAGAAAACTATCAGCTTTTTAACAAAACGGCCAAATCCGCCGCATTTGCAGCCAGACCCGCACGCGCACGAAGGCTGTGCCATGGCCGCCGCCGGTTGCGTCGCTTTGGCTTGATATGTTTTTGATTTTTTTGCCGCCACTTTTCCAGCGGCAGTTTTTTTAACTGTTTTTTGAGCCATTTTCCTTCCTTTTTGTTAAGCGAATTAATTGTATTCAATATCAGATTGCAAGTAAAGCAGAAAATTTACCTCTTTCAAATTCGCGCAAAAAAAAGTCCGGCATCGCGCGCCCGTTAAAAACCTTGCGATTCATGCGGGCGGGTCAATCCGGACTTTATTCAATCCAATTGCAGATTTAATTCAATGCTTCTTTAAGCGCTTTGCCTGCTTTGAATTTTGGCTGTATGGAAGCGGGGATTTTGATCGCCGCGCCGGTTTGAGGATTGCGGCCCGTGGTGGCTTTGCGTTTTGCAGTTGAGAATGTGCCGAATCCGACCAAGCGAACTTCGCCCTTTTTCTTCATGACTTTTGTAACCGTGTTGATGAAAGCGTCCAAACAAAGTGCGGCGGTTGCCTTGGTGACTTCGGCTTCATTTGAGATTGCTTCTATCAGTTCTTGCTTATTCATAAGATTCTCCTTTCGTGGGTTGGAATGGCGCCTGCAAAAAATTGTTATTTTTTCTGCGAACGCCGGCCTGTTTTTTCTAGGACTTTACCTGTCCTGCTGCTTAAATTATGTAGAAATCCGCGATTCAAGTCAAGAGTATATTTTGCATGCCCCGTCCGCTGTGAATTAGCGCTTGACAGCATTCGATAATACTGGTAAGGCGCCGGGAGAATTCTCCTCGCATAAAATCCATTTTCCTTCCGCGCCGTTTATGCGGACGCCCTTATAAGAGTTCGGCGTCCAGACCAGCAGCATCGCGGCGACCGCCAGCCAGAACACAATCTTGGTGAAGGCCCACGGATTTTTGAAAACGTCCTGCTTGAAAGAATCTTTCAGAAGATTTTGGTACAAAGCCCACCCCCAGCCGAACATCAAAAGCATGATTACAAAAAAGAAAAACATGTTGATATAACGAATGTAAGGCTGCAAGCTCATAGCGACAGGGTCCCAGACAGAGCTTGCGGCAGGGCAAACATACAATGCCCGCGGCAGAATATCGTCGGGAAGCCGGTGAATCGGTTCAAGCGGCATGATATGCAGCCCGAACGACGATGCCAGTATTATGGCTGTGATGGCGATTATTGAAAACAGCATTGTCGGTTTCATGTAAAGTATCCTGCAAGTCGTATAAGCTTTTTATTATTATAGCATAATAAATTGCAAATCGTAAGCAATTAAAGCAGCTGGCGAACCGGCTTGTCGGCAATCAGCCGACCGTCCAGCTTTGCGAGAATTCTTTATTTTTGAACAAAGCGGCCAATCCGGTGACTTGTTTCAGCCGCAGTATCTCGTCCATTGACATTCCAAGATGCGTTGATATCCACTTGTCGCTTTTGCCCATTTCGGATAGCTCGGCCACGATGTTGCTCATCAAGTCCACGGTATGGCTGCCGCGCGCGCGGTTGTGCCTTATCGTGGACGCTATTCTTTCGTCTATCGGCTTTTCTATGATGCTGCACGGCATCAGGCCGCCTTCGCGCCGGTAAATATCCGGATAGCGCAGCATGACCGTATAGCGGTGGAATCCGTCCACGATTTCGTACATATCGTCTTCGGGGTGATGATATACGACTATCGGCATCGTGTATCCGTCCTGCTTTATGCTGTCGTACAGCAGCTCCATTTCCGGAGGCGCGACTCTGTTCGGATTGTATTCGTTTGCGCGCAGTTTTTCCAGCGGAATGGCGCGGATATTGTAAACGGGACTTTTGAATTTAGATTTTTGGTTAGAATTTTTAGATTTGGCTGATGACGGTCGGATGATTTTTTTTGAAGGTCCCTTTTTTTCGGCTTTCAATTTTTGACTCCTTTGTTAAAGGTCATATTTTGCTGTATTTATCGATTAGCTGCTTGAATCGCTCCCTTTGCTGTTTTGTCTGCGAGAATGAAAGATATTTGCACAACTGGTCGTTTTTCAGTATGCAGATGGCCATGCGGCGCCAAGAAGGGCCCGCGCGTTTGGCTTCCCATTGCGACAGGATTTTATCCGGTATTTTCCGGTATATCACCAAAGGCTTGTTTTTCACGCCGCGCGTGGACAAGTGATTTGCCAACAGCGCGCCGTCCGGCAGAATATGCAAAAATCCGTGCGGCACGACGGAGCCCCGACGGTTCCAATACCTGATGAATTTTATGAACTTTTTTCTGTAATTGTCTGCGGTTTCCATGGGCAAAGTCGCCAGCAGCAGCTTTGTATAGCTGCGCCAGGTGTGCCCTGGCGGCAGCTTTACATTGCGATATCCCATAATTTTGTCGCCGGCGTATATGTTGCCGAAATTCGCGCCGCTGACGCGGTTGACGACTTTTACCCAAGTATCTGGCTCTATGACGCGGAACAGATTCAGTCCCACGCGCTGGTCGTCGCCATAAGGCTGGCAGATGCGCTGGCTGGACAGCGGCACGCCGGCCTTGTAATACATGTCATACAGCTTGTTGTAATTCCAATCGAACTTTGCGTTGGCTATCCAAATATCCTCCGTCCGCCAGTCATAGATCGGATAGCAGTTGTACAATTCGCTTTCGCCGGCCAGGCGCGTGGTCCAATTAAGATTGCTCAGCATTTCTTTTGATTGCATTGCTATGGTTCTGAATCTGTTCAGGCTTTCGTCCGAACGTATTCCGACCAGACAGGCGGTTTTTTTACCGTCCGCATACCATTTGCAGAACTCCGGCACGAATTCTTCGAATTCCATATTTTTTTTGAAAAACGGAAAGGGGTTGTTTTTCTCCGTGATGATGTTCGGGAAATCGGGCAGGGGACGTATCCACTTGTCTTTGTTGGAAAGTTCCCACGGCGTCCAGAAAGGCTCGAACACGCTGACGGCGTTGCGCAGGTTCAGCGGCAGACAGCACCAGAACACTTCGAACAAGTCGGCGTTTTTGGAAAGTTCTTCCTTGATAAAGTCGATGGTAAGCTTGTATTGTCCCTCTAAATCGATGAACAGGATTCCTATTTTGCGCGATATTTTGTTTTGGCGCATATAGTCGACGACAAGATTCAGCATGACGCCGCTGTCTTTGCCGCCGCTGAAAGACAGATATATTTTTTCAAAATTCTTGAATATATAATCTATGCGGCCGCAAGCGGCGTCATAAACATTAATATCCAGATACTTTTTTGCCATGGCCTTAATAATACTTAAAAAGACCGTGCTTGGTCAATAAAAATTTGTGATAGGACGGGGCTTAATTAAGGCGCGAGGTTTCAAGTAAAAAGGCGGTAATTAATAGCTAATAACTTTTAACCAAAAATCTCCCCGAAAAGCTAAGGTCGCTTGGCTAACGCAAGCTCCCAGCTTTTCTCCCCTCTTTATCAAGAGGGGCATGTCCCGCGCTTGGATTGTCCCCCTTGATAAAGGGGGACAGAAATTGTTAACGGCTCTGCCGTTTACAATTTCTTGGGGGATTTGTGGTTAAAGATTGGCACTAATAGAAATTATGATTTATACGAAGGATTTATTCTTAATAGTAAAAAAACAAACAATCTTTTCTTATAAACAAAAAAGGAAGAAGAAATATTCTTATTTTTACTACTCAAACAGAAATCTCCCCGAAAAGCTAAGGGCGGCAAAGCCGCCTAGCTTTTCTCCCCTCTTTATCAAGAGGGGCACAACCTGATATTTTCTATTTTTGTCTATTATTATTTTTTTTGCTTGCATAGATGTCGTGTTTTTTTCTAAAATAGGAATCAAAAGAGAAGAAGAGTGAGAAAAAGCGCGGGCTTTCTGCATTTTTTTGTATTATTGTTTATATTTGTGCTGACCGGCACTGCCGCGTTTGCAGCCGGTTATGATTGTCCGGCATATAAGAAGTACACATCTTGCATAGCGGATTATCGCTTGAACGGCACTGATGCCGGAAACAGCTGCGTTGCATGTCCGACAAACAGTCATGCGCCGGCCAACAATGCGACTACAAACTGTTATTGCAACGAGGGATATGAAAATTCCGGCGGCACCGATGGCAGCGGCACCAGCGGCGGCGCTTCTAATTCATCGACAACGACGACGGCCGCGTGCACTGCTATAACTTATACCATGACTTTCAGCTGCACCGGAACGAGTGTCGGCGGCAGCAGTCCGGCCAGCGGAACCAAGAGTTATAACCAAACTTATGCGATTCCGACTAATAATTATGTCTGCACCAAGACCGGATATTCTCAGGTCGGCTGGGCGATCAGCCAAGATTCCGGCACTTCGATAACTACATACGCGAGTAATTCTGCGGCGACTTTTTATCCGGTATTCGAACAAAACACAATCAGTTGCAGCGCCGGGCAATATTGGACTGGCAGCGCATGCGCAAACTGCGGGGGGAACAACTATTACTGCCCAGGGTTCAGCGGCGTCGCATATACCGCCAGCGCATACGGGCGAAACGATGTGTCTTCCGGATATTATTCAACTGGCGGCGACGCGAACACCAGAACCGGTCAAAGCCAGTGTGCCGATGCTACTTATTGCATCAGCGGCGTTCAATATAATTGTCCGGCTCAGACGACTGGCTGGTCGCGCGCGACAGGCACCGGTTGGACCAACTGTTCTCAATGCAACCAGACCAGGAACGCGACGGATATCAGCTCTTATTGCAGTTCGGGCCAGTTAAAACAATCGGGAACCGGAACCACATCATGCGCATGGGATACGGCAACGGAACTCTCCGGATTCAATGCCAATCCCGGAAGTTATGTCAGCGGAAACGGCGACAGTTTGACCTGCGTGCAATGCTCTGGCGCGGTCTTCTCGGCCGGAGGAACGGCGACTTCCTGCACCGACTGCCCGACGCAAACCAGCGGATGGACCCGTCAGACCGGCACAGGCTGGTCATCTTATTCTTCTTGCACGCAGACTCAAACGCCTGCCAATTGCGCTTCGGGCACCGTAAAGCAGACAGCGACAAGCGCGACCGCCTGGGGCTCCACAACCGCCAATACGCAGTTAAACGCGAATGCGGGATATGTCGTCGCCGGCGGCGGTACCGGCACATCGTGCTCTGTATGCGATTCGCCGACTTTCTCAGCGGGGGGAACCGCGACAAGTTGCACGAATTGCAACACTCTGAGCGGGGCCAGTCCGACCGGCGGAACATATTCGACCAGCCCCGCGTCGGCCGCCACGGCCAATACCGCCTGTCGGTATGAATGTCCGACGAAATCTTGTACGGATTTTGGACTAAGCAATTGCAGCAGTGTCGCAAAAGCAAACTCGCCCGTGTCATACGGCGGATCGACTTGGCCGGCCTGCACATATACTTCCACATGCGCGACCGGATATACCGGCAGCACCGGCGCCAGCCCGACTTGCGCGGGGAACACCTATACGATGACCTTTACTAAAAACGGAGGCAGCGGAACCACATCAGGCGCCGGTGTCTCGGATTCGGGCGGAACCAGCAACGCGACAATGAGCTGCACGACAGGCGCCACCTGCACATTTCCTACTGTCGGCACTATGGCAAAAACGGGGTATACATTCGCTGGGTGGAGCACTGATTCATCTTGCGCCTCCGGCGGCAGCACAAGCTCTGCGAGCCATACGGCCGCCGCGACTTATTATGCGTGCTGGTCAACGGGCAGCTTCTATTGCGCTGCCGGAAGTTATCTGCCTGCGGGCGCGACCGCTTGCCAGACATGTCCGGCCGCAGCAAAATATTGCACAGGCGGAACATATAGTTATAATGCGTCTAACGATCAAGGCATACAAGATTGCCCGTCAGGCTACACATATAACACGACCGGCGGTAAAAGTAATGCTCAAGATTGCCAGATACAGTGCACTGCGGGAACGCGGGTTAATACCGCTCGCGATTTATGCACGACTCCGAGCGGCAATTGGTACACCGCTTTGCATATTGTAAATTATGACAGTACAAGCTCGGTCTCTACTTGTTCCCAGGGATACGCCACTCCAAATACGACAACATCTGCGAGTCATGACGATATCACAGACTGCACGATAACATGCGACCCGAATCAAACAGTCGCAACCACAAACGCCGAATGCAGTTCTTGCCCGACCGGATACGGCAACATCGGAGGAACTATAACGCAAGGTTCCACCGGCCCTACTTGCAATGCGAATTGCATAACGGTCGCGCTTAACGCCGCTGGCGGGACGGGCGGAACACCAGGCACGGTTTATCTGAAATATGATAACGGCTGGGGAATAACAGCAAACTGCGGCGGAACTTTGGCGGGCACCGGCACCGTGATTAGCGGATTAAGTGCTCCGACAAAGACCGGATCCGCATTCAATGGTTGGTGGACCACCGATGCATCCGGCGGTAGCAAAATAATAGGGGCTGATTTCAAGCCGACCAGTCTGGCGTTCAGCGGCAACATTTTGTATGCCAGATGGCAAGATTGTACGCCATGTTCCAGCAACTCCGTTAATTGCAGTGTATCGGATGACGGCGCCGGAAACTGCGCGTATACGACATCATGCAAAGTTGGATACTATAACATTCAAAATAACGGCACGCAAAACGCCAGCTGCGCGCCATGCAATAATGCTCCGTCAGGGGCGGTATATACGGGCCCCGGCGGCAACACCTCTACCAGCGATTGCCCGTGGTCGCTGACATGCCTCGCGGGAACATACTGGTATGACTACGGCAAAAGTTGCGAAACTTGCCCGTCCGGCAATTATTGCCCGTCAGATACTATTGTGAATCAAGACACTATGCGTGATAATGGCTATGAAGACTGCAGTGATTTAGGCCACATTTATACAGAATCTAATCCAGGTTCGTCTTCAGCGGCAGGTTGTTATGCCCCAGTTGGTGATGATATGTATGTAAGTGAGAAAAACGCCACTTCTACTGACGATTGCGATATTGGTCAGTATAGAGAGAATCATTTCTATCATTATGATGATCCCCCAGAAATATGTTATGATTGTACGACAAGGCTGATAATTGATGACGAGCAAGATGGTAAGACAGAGTATTATACCAGAGGTTTTGGCGGTGATAATTGTTTTTGGCGTATAGAGTGCCCAGCGGGGAAATATTTCAGCGTTAACGCCGCGAAGTGTATCCCTTGTCCAGCTGGCAGCTATTGCCCGGAAAATAATAATATTTATGACACCGATATTGATAGCGACATGAATAGCTGCGCTGATTTTGCAAATGGTTTTTATTCGCATTCCGTGACTGGTTCCGATGATATTAAAGATTGTTATACGAAAGTTCCCGGCGGCGAATATATCGCAAATTCTGGTGATGAGCGATCAAACGTATGCCCCGGCGGAACTTACAGGGAACCTCATAATGTCAACTATACCAGTACATCATACTGCTGGTCGTGCCCGGTCGGATATGATGCCGGCGCAGCGGGATTGGCGGCGGAAAACCAATGCCTGGCGCACTGTTCTGAGGATTATTTTGTTTCGATAGCAAATTCGCCTTGCGAATCTTGCGCCTATGGGTATGGCGTCAGCGAACACGATGTGCCGTATGGCGAAACAAGCGCTTCGGCAAACCAGTTGTCTTGCACTCAGACTGTCTTTACGATGTCGTTCAGATGCGAAGGAACGGGGGTCGGCGGCAGCAATCCGTCTGACGATTCCAAGATTTTTGATGTTGATTATATGCTTCCGGGCGATAATTATACATGCGTGAAATTAGGCTACACTCAAATAGGCTGGTCGAACGTTCAGGGTTCCAGCGGTGTGCAAACTAGCTACACTTCGAATTCAGATGAGACTTTTTACCCTGTGTTCAAAGCGAATCCCTTTGACATAACTTTCAATCGGAACGGCGGAATTTATTCCGGTTCCGGCGGCTTAAGTTTTACCAAGAGATGCGATGTCGGACAACCATGTATCATTGACGACCCGGAGCTGGGCCTGTTCAGCCGCACCGGGTATACATTCAACGGATGGGCAACGAGCGCCGCCACCAGCGAGAGTGAGTATTTGAACGGCGAAAATGTCGTTGGAAGAATAATCGCATCACTGAACTTGTACGCTGTTTGGAAAAACTGTGCGGCGGGATATTCTTGGAACGGCACCAATTGCGTCATCTGCCCGATAGGCAGTTGGAGCGGCGACACCCCCGCATCCGGCGCGGCCATAAGCTGCAACGTTTGTCCGGCTGGGAACACGACGTCCGGCACCGGCTCGACAAGTTCTTCCGATTGCCAGCCATGTCCGGCCGGCAGTTTCTGCAACCCTGGATTTCCAGCAGAAAGCTGCGCCAGCCTTGGCGACGGCAGTTGGACGCTTTCAGAATTCCCCCATGTTTCCGAAGCTAATTGTTATAAAGAATGTCCGGATTATTCTGTC
>JAITJD010000009.1 GCA_031279085.1 Rickettsiales bacterium
TTTAATCCCTTCGGACTCATTTTTACAAACAGGTGTGCAAGCTTTATCTTGTCTGCTTAAACGTTCTTTTAAGTCCGCTATTTCTTTTTCGTAGCATTTTATCAGTCTTGTAAGATTGCATATTCTTTGTTTCAGTCTATCTGTTTCATTTTTAAATTCCACGAACATTTGTGTTTTCGTAGCCATTTTTACCTCCGTACTATGTCGTAGAAATACCCACCGCGAGTGTTTCTGTTATGAATATAACAAATTTATTTTCAAAAGGTTCCGAGAAAGTTTGGAGATTTTATGCAAGTAGTGGTGATTAAGGGATACACGGATTTATAACATAATAATAACACGGTCAAATTTGAGCGCTGGCAGCTGATAAACCGATTCGATTTGAGTATATTAGGCGTATTTTAAATTGGTCGTTTGCGCTTATGTAATCCAGGAACACGTTTAGCATCAGTTTCAGTTATAGGGAACAGCGTTTCAGACGTATAAAAGTTTCCAAAATCAATTTTGGGATTGATAAGCAACCAATTAAATTCTTTCGTGATGTAATTTTCAAGACCATTCAAATCAAACACGGGCTTAATCAATATATGGTCGGCAATCGGTGTGTAATTTTTAGCTTTTTTATAATCTTCATGGAATGTAGTATCGTATGTTGCGCCAAATTCATATAAAGACGGATATGCTTTGTCTAGTGCAACTTCAAGTTGTTGTTGTGTCTTATTTCTCATATTCAATATAGTATGAACGTGTAATATATTGCCTTTGCCACGTTCAACAACGGTTACACTTGGATATGGATTCTTGCGCCAATGTCGACCCTGTAAACGCAACCATAAACGTGCGTATACCCTGTGTGTTCTTTTTATTATGTTTCTTATATCTGGTCTGATTGTAGCAAAGTGTAGCGTCATAAAAACAAGATTATCGAACGGCTGTATATCAAGTGTATCAAGCATAAACTTTTTAAGAGCGTACCGTGGGTTTGATTCCATAAGTCTTGGGTTATCGCCACCAATATGCTGTAATTTGTATAACAAACAAAAACGAATATCAGATGTAAAAAAGAATAACCATTTATCCATAATGAAATGATAGCATAATGAATTATAAAAAGGTAATTAGAATATGTAAGATATAAGAAAGAGAATATAGGAGAGCAAGCATATGTAGAGAAAGCAGCGCGATATCGCTTATGCGGATATAACTGGATTGCTAACAGGCTTGAACTCTAGGCAGATATTAAGATAAGAGAGTAAAATATGGTATGAAAATTTACATACGATTTTTTTATTAAAAATCATATTTTTGTAATTTCAGACAAAATATTCTTAATAATAGCTAATTGAAACACATATCGTGAATATTCATATATGTAATTATTTATACGCAAAACACGTCAAAATTGACGGAGGATGAAAATATTTTTTATTTATTTGGAATTTTCACTGTATGTGCAGTGAATCCGCTACTTTTTAGATTTGTTTTCTGGATATTTTCTGCATTTCATCGGTTGCCCGTTGCATGCTGTCGCGAACAGAATTTAAATCCAGCCTTGCATAAATGGAAGTTGATTGAACAGACTTATGACCTAATGATTTACCAATAATCTGTAAAGATGAACCCGTTATCGCCTGATAACTTCCCATTGTTCGCCTTAAATCGTGAATCCTTAAATTTTCAATGTTGGCCGACTTTAATAATTCTTCCCAAAATTTCTTTGGTTCGGTTATATGTCCTGTATTGCTTTTGGGACTTGGGAATACATACGGCGATTTCAGCGTTAGTCCGTCTTTGATTTCATTTAATAATGTTAATGCCTGAATTGTTAATGGGATTGTTTGCGGTGTCTTATTCTTGGTATCGGGCAAATACAACGATTTATTATAAAAATCAATATGTTCCCACTTTAATGAACATATATTTGATTTTCGCTGACCAGTGAATAGCAATAGTAATATTAAATGCTTCATTCGTGAATTCGGCATATCGTTTAATGTTTCTAAAAATAATTGCAGTTCATTGGGTTGTAAAAATCGGTCACGTGATTTTTCAGGAAATAATTTGATACCTGTTGCGGGATTTATAAGAATATAATTTTTTTCAATCGCTATGTTGAACATGTGATGCAATAATCTGATGCATTTATTTGCAGCATATTGACCGTTTGATGCACCAATCTGTTTATGTAATAAATTTAATTCGTTCTTTGATATATCGCTCAATTTAATATGTTTGATTGAATCGCAATAATTATCAAATGTTTGTATGTTTCGCGTGCATGTGCTGGATTTCTTGAACAATCGCGCATAGTTCGGCATATAATAATTATTGAAAAAATCCGATAATGTGGGAATTTTATTGTCTTGATTTACCTGTTCCAATGGATTTTTACCATTCTTGACTGATTTATAAAATAAAAACGCCCGTTCTCGGGCATCTTCAACTTCAGTATACGGAAATCCACCGATTTTAATCATTTTCTTATGTCCGTTATATCGGTAACAAAAATAAAAGGTCTTAGTTCCGCCGTATGTAATCATTAAAACCAATCCTTTGGAACAAGTGTCGCAGTATATTCTTCGTGGTTCGTTCTTTAACGGGACTGGCAGTTTATCCAATGCGGATTTGGTAAAATTCAGTTTGTTTGTCCCCATTTTACCCCCTTTTGTTCCCATTTTAAGACGAAATAGCGAGATTCTAAATAAAAAACTATGATGAAAAAGATTGATTTTTACGCCGCGACGGTTATAATACAGCGCATCGCCCGCATAGTATAGTGGTAGAACAGGTCCTTGGTAAGGACCAGGCGCAAGTCCGATTCTTGCTGCGGGCACCAGGTTGTGATGGATTTGCGAAAATCGCCCGCGGACCACGGTGACACTGAATTACGCCAGTCCGATTCCAACTTGCCCTGAATTAGCTTTCTTTATCAAAATTTTATATTGTTTTCATGTGCATGAATTACAAGTTGCATGTCTTTATCTTCCGACTTGATAAATTTTTCGGCGCGTTGACGGACTTTTTTAGAAGCAAGACTTAATATATCAGTTAATTTGCCATTAACTTTGAAATCGGATTGCATTTGTCTTATTGCATCAGATTCAGTATTTGTTTTTTCTTTATAATGGCTTTCCAAATCGGGCAGATATTCCATACCAGATTCTTCGATAAAATTTTTTCTGTAAGAAGCATAATTTTCCAACTTGTCCAGTGCAGCGATTATTGCAGAATCTATAATAGGTTGATAATTTTGTTGCAATACATAATTGATATCGTTTACATTTACTTTGGTTCGAAATGACTTGTTCCATTCTTTAGATTGTGATTTTAATTCGCCGTAATCTTTCAAATTCCCAGCAATTGTTGCGAATAATTCATTAGCGGCTGAAACAGATCTAGTTCGTTGGTCTTTCGGAGTATTTATAATATGTTTAAAATGTTTGATATGCTGTAATTCATGAAAAATGTTTTCAATGCGAATATTTTCTGAATTACTTTTTTTGGCGATGTTTTTTAAGAATTCTATTTCTCCATCATATTTAAAATAATATATGTTTATTTGGGGTATATTCCTATAGGCAAACCCAGAACGTCTTCTGGTTGCAATAATGTCTTTGTTTTGCATGTATATAGTATCGTTTCGTAGTGCAACATCACCCGTGTTTCGCCATTTAATCTGAGTGTCGATATCGATTAAATCTCTAAATGGGGTTTTATCCTTTACATCCAAGACTACCACAGAGTCTGGCAAAGCATACGTTTCTTCGTATAGCGTTCGTAATTCAGATAGTTTTTCTGGTGATAGGCTTAAAATTTCTTTCTGTAAAGAGGTTGTTGTATCATTTACGTCCATGACAGTTACATAATCCTGTAAACTGTATGTTTGTTCTGTATTACGGTTAATGCCAAAGACAGTGCCGACGGATAAAGCAGTCGTTAAAACGGTTTGTGTAAGATACAGTTTCCAAAGTATTTTTGTGCGTTTTTTCATGGTACTTGATTATAGCACATTTTTCTTTAAATGTTGCAATTTTTTGTCGCAGATTGTAAAGTTCAAGTGGTGAATTGGTCCGATAAGACCACAGCGTGGCGCACCAGGTTGCGATGGATTTGCGAAAATCGCCATTGAACGAATTGTCAGAATGGATTGCGTCAACATCCGAACCAAAAGGCGGAGAATATGTTTATAATCTATTTTTGAATAATTGAATTTTCTTGGATTCTTCAAAGTCTGTTAGCGCAACAGCAAGCGCATCTTGGCTGTTTTTGCATTTTATCGTCGGCGTAAAACCATTAAGTTCGAAATTTTCTATTTCTAATTCGCGATAGACATTACCAATAGCAAGTTTAATTTGAGAGTTTGGTGTCGCGATACAGCCCATGTATCCGTAAACTTCCATTCCGGCCGTATTATCGCCGACATATTTCACATATGGGTGTTTGGTCATGCACAGTACAAATATTTCCGCACTGGAACCTGTGTTTCCGTCGGTCAGAATATAGATTGGTTTAGCGTAGCCAGGTTTATCGGATGCAAATTTTGGATACGATATGCTGGTATAATCGGCCCAAACAGCCGGGTCTTTAGATTTATCAACCCGGGCCCAGGCGTTATTTGGATTCGCGCTTTGTATAATCCGGGCTTCTGGTGTGGCGCGAATATATGTTTTAACCGCGCCGCGCGTTTCAGCGCCATACAGAAAATCCGCCAGCCAGTCAACAGGACGAGAGCTGCCGCCGCCATTTTGACGAAGGTCTACAATCAAACATTTTGATTTGCCAAGATTTTTTTCAAGCGATTTAATTTTATCATAATGTTCGTCAGACCAGTTCGACAAAGTGCGAATTGCAAGAATGGTTATGCCGTTTTCTTCTGTTATTTTTAGTCTTTCATTCCATGCGGCAAGATTTCTGCCCACGTCTTTGTTTTTATGAGATAACGTTGTTCTTGCGGAATTGTCGCCCAAGATTATGCGTATATGATTGTCCGGAATTTTTTCAACAATTGGCTTTAATTTGTTAAATAATTCCAATACGGTCATATTTCTTGCGCCGTCGTAAATCTTTTCCAAACCGTTTAATATTGTGCGTTTTACAATTTCAGAATGAAATGGCCAGCCGCAATATCCATTAATCATTGTTCTGGCAATTACAGACGTGTCATGGCGAACTTGTTCGGCTGACAATATCTTGTCCTGGTTTTGTTCAACGGATTCGTTGTTTTTTTAACGAATGGATATCTTGGACGGACGAACCGGATAACAATTTTTGCTCTATTTCTGAAATAGGTTTGATTTTATTTTTCATGCCGGTTAATTATAACATATTTTGTTTATAAGTTTAAAGTTTTATTGCCGAATTTGCGAGACCGCTAGCCCGATGGCGCCCGCGCCGGCAAAACAAAACCCGCTTGACGCAGGTTTAAATTCTGGTAGCGGCGGAGGGATTTGAACCCCCGACCAAAGGATTATGATTCCCGTGCTCTACCCCTGAGCTACGCCGCCAACGCGCACAATTATAACATCAGATTTCAAAAAATCAATCAACAAATTCTTGTTAAAATACTCATCACCATTCTATCGGGGGCTGGCCGCGATCGGCCAGATATCTGTTCGCGCGGCTGAAATGATGGTTGCCAAAAAATCCCCTATGCGCGGACAGCGGGCTGGGGTGCACGCTTTTCAACACCAGGTTTTCCGCCGTATTGACGAATTCGGCCTTGCGCTGGGCATAGCTGCCCCACAGCATATAGACCAGGCCGGCGCGGCCGGACAAAGCGCGGATCACCGCATCCGTAAATTGCTCCCACCCTTTGCCGGCATGAGATGCGGCCGCATGAGCCTGAACAGTCAAAGTGGAATTCAGCAGCAGAACGCCCTGTCCCGCCCATTTGGTCAAATCGCCACAAGTTATGCTCTTGCGCCCAAGATCGCTCTCTATTTCCTGATATATGTTGACCAGCGAAGGCGGCGGCGTTATGCCGTCTTGCACCGAGAAACATAATCCATGCGCCTGTCCTGGCTCGTGATAAGGATCCTGTCCGATTATCACGACCTTAACCTTGTCCAGCGGACACAGGTTGAATGCGTTGAAAATATTCGCGGGCGCGGGGTAAATCTTTTTGCCGGCCATATATTCGCTGCGGACAAAGTCTGTCAGTTTTACCCAATAATCTTTTTCAAATTCCGGCGCCAGCGCCGTTTTCCAAGATTCTTCGATTTTTACGTTCATTTTTATACCCTTTTTAAAATTGAATCAAATGATTTTGACACGATTTCCACAGCACTACATCAATATATCCGCGCGGCAAGCCGGTCTGAGTTTCCAAATACGCGAACATTTCGTCGCATGCAACCTTTATCTCTGGCGCCAGATTTCCATTATCCACCATGGCTGACAAGTCTGTTTCTTGCGTTTGATTGGCGTATGCGACGCCCAGCCGCTGAATCCAGATATCATACTTCACGATATTCTCGCCAAGATTCCGCGCCAGATGATTTGCAGTGATTTTGCCGATGTGCGGCAGTTTCGATAAATACAAAAGCTTTGAATTCAAATCACAGCACGTGTAATATCCGTCTTTGTATGCAACGCGATTCAGCCAGATTTTCATAATCGCATTCATTTTGTTCTTGTTGTTGAATATGTTCAGCATATCGGCCAATGCGGGCGATTTGCCGGCCTTTTGAAGGTAATCCATAATATCGGCATGTTTTTTCTTGGCCGTTTTCTGCGAGAATCCGCCGGCCAGAATCACATAGGCGCAGGCGGATGCGAATTCATCGGGCGACAATTTTCCAGGATTCTGTAAATTAGCTTTTATTTCATCAAACGAACGGTCGTCCGAATCCAATCCCGCGGCGCGCAGTTTCTTGTCCAAATCGAAAAACCATTCTTTTGTGAACATCATAAAAAATACCTTTTTTCTGTAAATGAAGGCAAAGATTTCAAGATACTGTACTTGGTTATCACACGTCCAAATTCGCCGACAGCGCGTTTTCAACGATAAAGTCGCGGCGCGGCTCCACAATATCGCCCATCAGCATCGACACGACTTCGTCCGCCTTGGTCGCATCCTGAACCTTGACCTGGAACAAGCTGCGGTTGTTAGGATCCATGGTGGTTTCCCACAACTGCTCCGCATTCATTTCGCCCAATCCCTTGTATCGCTGGATTTTCAGTCCGGTCTTGGCGTACTCGAACGCCGTGTCCAGCAGGGCCAGAGCCCCCCAGACTTTCTGCGACTTTGACTTTACGCGCAGTTCCGCCGGCTTGGAAAAAGCGGACATCAGTTCATCACGGCCGCTCATGCGCTGCCATGCGCGAGATTCAGCGGAATCAAGTTTCTCGCGCGGCAGAAAATAAGACTCTTTGACGCTGCGCAGAACGCGCTCTATGCGAATGCCCGCGCCATCGGCGGCGATTTTCCATCCGCGCTCAAACTCCAATTCCTGCGAGTCCAGCATTTTTTCGGTCTCAGAAAAATCAATTTCCGATTCTGAATTCATTATTCCTAATTTGCCATTCAGCGCCAGCGCTTCCACAAAGCGCAGCGGAACAATATTGCCCAGCGGCTGCAAAATATTCTTCATATTCAGAATAAGCCCCAGAACGCGCTTTAAATCCGCGCCGGATATCTGCACGCCGGCGGCCGTTTCCACCAGCCCGTCGTTCGCCAGCGCATCCATCAGATAGTCGTCCATCTCGCGCTGGTTCTGCAAATACACCTGCTGCTTGCCGCGCGTCACGCCGTATAGCGGGGGCTTGGCGACATAGACATATCCGCGCTCAATAGCCTGCGGCATGTTTCTGTAAAAGAAAGTCATCAGCAGAGTCTGTATGTGGGCGCCGTCCACATCCGCGTCGGTCATGATTATTATTTTATGATACCGCATTTTTTCTATGTTAAAATCATCGCCGCCGATTCCCGCGCCGATGGCGGTTATCAAGGTTCCGATAGTTTCGCTTCCCAGCATTTTGTCAAAGCGCACCCGCTCTACATTCAGAATTTTTCCGCGCAATGGTAGAATAGCTTGAATCTTTCTGTCGCGGCCCTGCTTGGCTGTGCCGCCGGCGGAATCCCCTTCGACTATAAACAATTCGCATTTGGCGGGATCTCTTTCCGAGCATGCGGCCAATTTTCCCGGATTGCCGCCCAGTTCCGGCCCGTTTTTCTTACGCGATAACTCGCGCGCTTTGCGCGCGGCCTCGCGGGCGGTCGCAGCTTCCAGGATTTTTTCAATTATTGATTTCGCGACCGGCGGATTCTCGTCCAAATATTCATAAAGCATTTCCGAAACAGTATTTTCCACAATTGGGCGGATTTCGCTGGAAACCAGCTTGTCTTTGGTCTGCGAACCGAATTTAGGGTCCGGGATTTTTACGCTGACTATGCTGGTCAGCCCTTCGCGAAAGTCTTCGCCGGACAGATTAATGTCTTTTTTCGTCCCCTTTTCCGCAATCAGCTTGTTCAACGCGCGCGTCAGACCCGCGCGGAATCCCGCAAGATGCGTCCCTCCGTCGCGGTTCGGTATATTGTTTGTGAAGCATAATGAAGTCTCAGAATAAGCGGTCGTCCATTGCAGCACTATCTCGACATAAGTGTCTTCAACCTGCTTTATGATTTGAATCGGCTCGCGCGTGAGCAGCTCTTTGGATTTATCCAGATACGCCGCGAATCCCTTCAAGCCGTCCGTTGAATGAAACTCGCGCGTTTTCTTCTCGCCGCCGCGCAGGTCTTCCAAAATGATTTTTACATTCGCGTTCAGGAAAGATTGCTCGCGCAGCCATATCTCCAAAGTGTCAAAACTGAATTCCGTGCCCGTGAAAGTCGTGGGACTGGGAAGAAATGTGATTTCAGTTCCGTGCGCCTCGCCCGCGTTTTCATTGATTACTTGCAAATCGCTGGTCGGGACGCCGTCTGCAAAAGTCATTTTTACCTCTTTGCCGTCGCGCCAGATGCGCAGCTCCAACCAGGTTGACAAAGCGTTCACCACGGAAACGCCGACGCCGTGCAGCCCGCCGGAAACCTTGTACGCCCCGTTGCCTTCGTTATCGAACTTGCCGCCGGCGTGCAGCTCGCACATTATAAGTTCCGCCGCGCTGCGCCCGGTTTCGTGGTTGATGTCAAACGGAACCCCGCGGCCGTTGTCCCGGATTGTCGCGCTGCCGTCCGCATTCAGAGACACATAAACTGTGTCGGCATGACCGGCCATAGCCTCGTCAATGGAGTTGTTGACGACTTCGTAAATCATATGATGCAGTCCGGATCCGCCTTCGCCGACATCGCCGATATACATTCCCGGGCGCTTTTTGACCGCTTCCAGGCCTTTTAACACTTTTATTGAATCTCCGGTATACTCGTTGTTGACAGCCATTTTCATTCCTTTATTTTTTACCTGAAAAACTTAGCAAAATATGGTATAATTAGCAAGAAAAAAGGATATGGAAATGAAGTTCAAACTACTATACTTTGGCGAGATTCTTATCAATCCGAAAAAGCGCGCGCAGCATATTGCGGACATACGCATGCAGTTCCATCCGCAGCTAAAAAAACTGCTGGAACACAGTCCTTGGGACAATCTGACCAAATACATGATGCCGGGCGCCACGAAAAGCCCCATTATCACCAAGCACATAGGCGGAATCGATTATAATCCGATAATAACGCCGAGTTTGAAATTGATTGCGGAATTGGATATTCAAATGCTGCATCCTGAAATCGTCGGGGTGGCGCGTTCGGATATAGACAACCGCGTAAAGACCATTCTGGACGGACTGCGCTGCCCGCAGAACAATCATGAAATCGGTGAAAACACGCCAAGGAACATGGGGCCTATATGCACGCTTTTGGACGACGATCACCTTGTGACAAAATTATCGGTAAACACAAGCCATTTGCTGTCGACGCACATGTTCCCGGAAGACCGCGGAAGAATCAACGACCCTATTTTCATGATGATTGATGTCAATGTGCGCGTTGCGGAGGGGAATTTGGAAAACCTGCCGTTTATGGTTTGACGCGGCATTGCGAAGAATTTATGTAAGCGCGGCCGTAATCTGGTCTTGTATTTGGAAAGTCCCGAACACCACCCATCCGATTATCACGGATACCAGCAGTATCCCAAAGCTGTTCACGGTGTTTGACAACATGTCCATCTTTCTGACGGATTCGTCTAGATAATCATCTGCGATTTTTGAAAGATTCGTATCAAAACCGTTCATGTCGGCATAGATGGACAAGTCCCCGATTATTTCGTCGTTCGGAAAATTGCGGCCGGTATTTGCCAGCGCGACTCCAAGGTTATCTCCATTCGCTATAAAACCCAAACTTGATTCCAAAATGCTGCGCAGATATTTTGTCGAATTGTCCGCAAGCATTTTCAATGCGACCGGTATAGTTCCGCCGGCGGCGACCATTGCCGACAAAGACATCAGCCAGCCGACCGATACTTGGATTTTATACATATTCCAGGGGGGCAGACTGTCAAAAACGGCGCGCAGCCTGCCGGACCAACTGGGAAGACTGAGCCATATCAGCAAAACGGCGGCCAAAAACCCGCCCGCGAACACATACCAGTAATTCTTTGAAAAATCCGCGACCCAAACCAATGACGCCGATGTGCCGCGCCAAACGATGTCATGGCCGGCCGCCTCTACCAGCGGGGGCACCAGATACATGCCGACCATTATTATGATTCCGAATGTCAGAGCCAGCAAAAACAGCGGATAAGCGACGGCCGACAGCATTGAACGTTTTATTTTCTCAATACCTTCCACAACGCGGCCGATATTCTCCAGCGCAATTGACAGCTTTGATATGTCGCCCAGCGTCAGCAGCAATGTTTCGTGCATTGGAACCCAGCCTCGCGTCGCATCGGAAAAGGATTGGCCGCGCTCCAAATTCTTCTGCCATTCGCGCATTACGATTGCGAACGGCTCGTCAGGTTTCGCCCCGCCCTTGGATTCTATTCTCTCTATGCGGCTCAAAGCGTCCATAAGCGTGAAATCATTGCGCAAAAGCGACGAAAGTTTGCGGCATGACGCCATTCTTTTTTCCGTATTCAGGCGGAACACAATCTTTGCGTACAAAAGTTCAAGTTTGTTTGACATGTTAATGTTTGCCTTTGCATGACCGCGGACATGGCCGCTTTATTTAGTAAATTCCGGGCTGGTTGATCAATCCGATCCACCGCTCCAATTCGTCGACGCCGATGATGCCCTGCAACATCAATTCCATTGCGGATTCCTTTAATGTGCGGCCGTCAAGATTTTCCAGCCAATAACGCGCCGCCCCGACAGTGTCGCCAGACAAGGCAAGGCGCAGAAACTCATTGTTTGTAATAATGATTTCGCCTGCCTTGATTCTACCCAAAGTACCTTTGCCCTTGCATTCCTCGCATCCGGCGCCGCGAATATAAACCTGCTGCAATCCTATTTCTCCAAAAGATTCCAAAACCCTGCTGTACGCCGGATGCGAAGGATGATCGGCCAGTCTTTCGCGGCAATAAGGGCACAGCTTTTTAAACAGCCTCATGGAAACCAGGCCGCGCATCATTGTTTCGTCTTTCAGCTTGAAGCCTTCAACGCCCATGTCCAAAAGCCGCGTCAGCGCCGCCATTGCGGAATTGGCGTGCAATGTCGTCCAAACATTATGCCCCGACAGCGCGCCCTTGACCGTCAGCTGCGCGGCGGACAAAGTCCTGATTTCGCCGACCATTAATGTATCCGGATCGCTGCGCAGCGCGGCTGCCAGAGCCTCGGTGAATTTTTCTTCGCGCTGCTCCTCGTTGGACGCGTTGACAACAGGCATTTGATGCGCGCCGAATATTTTCTGCTCCGCCGGATCTTCGACGGTTATCATGTTGATTTCGTAATTCCTTTCTTTCAGCATCATCGACATATTGCGGACCAATGTCGTCGACTTTCCAGAGCTGGTCGGCCCCGCGACAACAACCAGACCTGTCGGATATGCGCGCAGACGCATAAGCAGCTTTTGCTCGTATTCGCCGAATTCCTGCTCGGTTTTTATGCCTTCGGAGGGATTGTCGTAAAGCAGCCTCATGACCACATACCGGCTGCCGAACGCGATTGGATTGAATTGCATTCTGATGCCTAAAATGCCGGCCGGCAGATACAAATCCTTGGTTCCGCGCAAAGGCGTGCGCCCGTCTTTTTGCGCGGACTGGTATTCATTCTGGGCATAGTTGGAATTGGAAATATCAGCTGACGCGAAAGCTGCGCGGACAAAAGATTCCCCCCATCCGGCGCTGTATTCCAAAACCGGCTGCATGCTGCCGTCCAGTCTGAAATAAATAGTTGTCTGATCCGCGACCTCTATATGGATATCGGACACTTTGCCGGCGGCGGCGCGCGCGATAATGTCGACAAAGTCCTTTTGCATCTGGTTGTCGTAATCAAGCCTGGACCTTGCATCTCCGCCGCCCATGCGTCCTTCATAAGTTTTGTAAATGCCGGACAGCAATCCTAAGTCGGAATAAAAAGGAGCTAATACGAGCCGGTTTTCTTTTTTTAGCAAATCAATAAACGCCAGAACGCGGCCGTCATAACGGTGAGTGCGTGAAATTATAATCTCGCCTCCGGAAAAGTAAGCGGCCAGATTCTGGGTATCCTTGGAAATCTCCAATTCCGCTGCCGTCGCCGTCAACAATCGATTGCCGCTTGAAAAAAGGTAATCAATTATGTCTTTTTGCGGCGCGCTTTCAAGTCCGGCCGGCAATGACAAACGACCGTTCTCGCGCTTTCTGTTTAAAAGTTTATCCGTATCCGTATTCATTATCAATCAAATCACTTGTCTTTTCTTATATTCAAAGTTTCGGATATTCCGTCTTTGGAAAATACGACGCCTTCATCTAAAGAGATTGATTTCACCGTATATCCGTCAAGAGTCTTGCCGACGGAAACTTTCTTATTCTGCCCGCTATCGACGCTTTCGACCGTGGCCTGCAACTGTTTTCCAACACCAACAATGTCTATCAGCCTGTATTTTTTCTCTATCGGGCCGTCCTGAACTTCATCGCTTTCCTGAAAGACGGGCTTGCTGGCGGCTGATTCAGCCTGTGCGGCGATGGACTGTTTTTCCTTTTTCAGCCTTTCGGCTTCCGCCTCTAATTTTGCCTTTTCTGTTTCCAACGCCTGCTGCTGTTCTTCGGCGCGGCCGGACAAAGTATCAATATCCAGATGCAGCTTTATTTTCTCTGCGGCCAGCCTGTCCAGCTCCAAATCCAGCTGCGCGCGCTCTTTTTCCAGCTGCATCAGTATCTTTTCCTGCTCCAAGTCCGTGATTTGCTGAAATATGGAGCCATCAACATCATATTCTGTAATCGCATCGGCCGAGATTTGTTCAAAATCGACATTCTCGTCAGCGGCAATTGCAGGAAAAACGGCAAGCGCCGCAATCATCGCCATCATCTGTATCTTGCTTTTTGTATTTTGTTTCTTATTTGGCATATATTATCACCTCATAGTTCCAGGTTTTCGACCTTACATCCCAAGCGCAGCGCGTCATGTAAACGCCACTTATATTATTGAAAATATCAATAAAAGCCAGCGGCGTCAATTTGGATTCGGCGGCTATTTCCACAACATCCAGATTAACGCTTTCAATTCCATCGCCTATCGTGTCGACCGTAATATTTACATCTGCGGTTGAATTCATTCGCTGAAACAAAGCATTGACTTCGCGCGCGACCGTTTCGGCATCTTTTTCTTCCAATGACGCGGCTGTTTTCAATTCGGGCAGCCTTGCCCTGATGAATATTTCCGATTCCGACTTTTCTTTTACAAAGACGCCCGGCATCTTGTCTGCGGCGATTTCGTAAAAATCAACAATGTTTCCATATCCGCGCATAAATGTCGCGTTTGCATGAGTATCTTGGCATTCCGCGCCGATTTGCGCCCATCCGGGCACTTGCTGCATCAGAAACCCGATTGCTTTATAACATGTTTCCGCGCGCTCTTTCGGCTCTGGCAGAAAGTCGTAAGGCATTTCCAAAGGCTCTTTTTGCTCAGTTTTTTTTATTTTGAACTTTTTGTCCAGCTCTTTGTTTTTTTCTTCTATCAGTTTTTTATATTCTTCGGCCAGCACAGGGTCGACCCTTGAAAGCTGGGGCTTTGGCGCAAGCATTTGGGCAATCGGCTCCTTGAAAAAGTAAGCGGCGCCTAAAACAAAAAGCACCAGCAGCAGCAGGGATATGAAATCGGCTTTCAAACGGCTTATCGGTTTCAAAACCGCTTTTACATTTCCAGAAACAACATCCGACAAATGTCTTTCGACAGAGCGCGGCATGCCCCACGCGCTTGGCGCGAACAGCGCGGCCCAATCCGGTATTTCGGACAGCCGGATATATTCGTCGCGCGCGGCATTCTGGTCGTCGAATAATTTATCGTTTATGATTATTCCATTGCGAACGGCGACAAGCCAGAAACCATTGTCGACTTTGAACACAGCCAGAAAAGACGAGAATTCCGCCAAGACCTCCATAATTTCCGGCGCGGCCGCCGGAATGCCGGATCTATGCCCCGCGCTGCGCGCGCCCAAGGCCACCATGGCCCGATACTCCGTGAAGAGATTCAGCTTTTTATCAATGCTTTTCGACAGCTGACGCGCATAATTTCTGGATACAAAACCAATTGCGATCGGCTGCCAGAATAATCCGACGGCATATTTTTTTCTATCAATTAAAATAATTTGATGCGCCAAAGTCCACACTCTCTATTCTGCAAGGCCATTATAGCATAAAAAACAACAAAGAATAAAGCCATAAATAAAAAACGCAGGCATTCAATGGAAACCGGCAATACGCATTGCAATGACCGCCAATCATCAGCGCCGTCGGCCGCGATGCATAAAGCCCTTGTTTTCCCGATAAAAAACGATCGCCAGCTATTTTTAATACATCACGCCGTACATTTCCGCCGATGTCTGCGGCCCGGATTGAACAGAATTCGCCGTTTTGATGTTTCTTGGATTCGGGCAGTCGTAAACATTTGCCGCCAGGACAAACGCCCGCTCAGGCCCGAAAACAACCCATTCGTTCGGACGCGTGCGCTGGCTGGTGATCCAGTAAGAATTTCCGCCGCGCGCTTGATCGGCTATACGATTTTCCAAATATATGCGCGCGTCGTCGGCATCATAAACGGAAACTTCTGATTCCAGCTTGTAAAGATAAACGCAGCCTGCGGGCTCGCCGTCCAGTTTTACAAGATATTCGCTGCCATTTTCGTTTTTTATATACCCGCCGCATGACGAAAGGGCAAAGAGCAAAGAGTAAAGAGCAAATATTTTTTTCATAACAAACACCTCCGAATGTCAATTATCGTTATTAGTTATTATATCATAATTTGACGGGTCGCTGAACAATTTTTTAAGAACCAGGTTGTTCAGAGCATGGCTTCCCTTGAAGGATTCCAATTTTCCAAAGACAAATCCGCCAGATGTGAACATGTCGCCCAGCGCATCGATAATCTTGTGGCGGACGAACTCGTCCGGCCAAACCAGGCGGTTTATAGCGCCGTCGCCCTTGTCATTCAAAGCAATGACATTTGTCTTGCCGGCGCCGCGAGCCATGCCGCGCGCCTTTAAATAATCCCATTCGGAATATTTTCCGAATGTGCGCGCTCTTGCAATATCGGACATGAATTTTCTTACAGATTCGCGGCTGCCGTCAAACAAGAACTCGCGGCTTTGCACGCCGATGATTTTTTCCGGATAATCCAAAGTCGCTTTTATGCTCAATCCGCGCGAATCTGGGGACAAGCGGACAAAGCCGTTGCTTTTTCTGCCTGAAATCAAATTATAAAACCACAGCTTTATTCTGGAAAATATGGGCAATTGTCTTAAAATTTCGCTTTGCCTGGCAATTACTTCTTTTTTGACAATTATTTTTCTGACCTTATCGCCCGTGGTTTTAATACCGCTGAATATATTGCAAAACTCTTTCGCGCTGCCGTCCAGAATAGGCGTTTCAGGCCCGTCTATTTCAATCACGGCGCTATCCACGCCGGCTATTAGCAATGCGGCCATCAGATGCTCGATGGTCTTGACATGAGCCGCGCGGGGGTCTCCGACTGTGGTGTTGCGCAGTTTTGTTTCGCCAACATTGTCGAATCGGGCCGGAATCAGGGGGCTGTTTTTAATATCTGTTCTGCGAAAGAATATTCCAGGTTTGCCCGATGGTTTTACCGTCATGCTTACAGGCGCGCCGGAATGTATTCCGACGCCCGAAATTTTTATTTCTTTTTCGAACGAGCCCATGTCATATCTCCAATTTTCTTTCCAGCCACTGCCAGAAACTTTTTTCCAAAACCGTCTTTTGGGGGATAAACTTTATTTTCTTCTTATATTCGCCGGGCAGCCGCACCCAGTCTTTTTCCGTCGTCAAAATTTCAGCCTCTTTTGATTCGCCGATAATCCGCCGCAGGTCGCTTTGCGAGTACTGATAATGATCGGGAAATCCTTTTTTTCCTATGACGGTTATTCCGGCCATATTTTCAACCATGTCAAAGAATTTCCGGTTATAACCTATTCCCGCAAAAGCAAAAACATCGCCCTTTATGCCGGTATAAACCGGTTTTGTGCTTGCATGATACACCGGAACGATTTTATATTGGCTGCGGCAGATTTTATAATGGCTGGCGGCTTTCTTTATTTTGCTGTTTATTATCAAAATGGCGTCCGCGCGGTTCATTCCGCTTTTCACCGGCTCGCGCAGCGGGCCGGCCGGCAGCAGAAATCCGTTCCCGACGCCGATGCCGCCGTCAAAAACCAAAATGGAAACATCTTTTCTTATTGTTGGATTTTGAAATCCGTCATCCATTATTACATAAGAAAAGCCGGCTTTTTCGACCATTTTTATGCTTTTTTGCCGATTCGGGCCGACAAACACGGAAAGTCCGCTTTCCGCCAGCATTTTCGCTTCGTCTCCGACATCGGCGACGTTGTCGTTTTTTTCAACTTTTCCGGCTTTTTTACCTTTATATCCGCGCATTATCACGGCGGAATTTGGCAGGAATTTTGCAATCTCGCGCACAATCGGAGTTTTGCCGACACCGCCCGACATAATATTCCCGATGCAAATTACCGGTATTTTTGAAGATTTTTGAAAAAAACGCCGGTAATTGTAAACCAGCTTGCCGCCAATATAATATGCGACGGAAAGCGGCAGCAACAAATATGCGACGAAATTTCTTTTTAAAAACCAGCCTGGTGTTTTCATTTTCTATCAGCCGGTTTTTTGAGCTTTTGCTCGCGAAGTTTTTTCTTGAATTCTGTTGCCGTCAAGTCTTGCTCTACCTTGAACAAGTTGAATTTCGCATCCATGTCTCTTAGTTGTTTTAGCATGAAGTTTTCAAGCATCAGCCTGACCGCCTCAAAATCCGACTTGCTGATTTTCGCATTTATAAAAACCGGATTTCCGACTTCGCAGATTATCTTTGAAAAAGGGCCGGCTATCAGATATCTGTCCCAACGTTTCTGAAACCATGCGCGGCTGCATGAAAAGCACACGGGGATTATCGGAGCGCCGGTCATTTTTGCAAAATACAAGGCGCCGTCCTGCATGCGAAGCGAGGGCCCGCCCGGTCCGTCCGGCGACAGGCATATTATGTTTTTTCCTTTTCTTAATATCCGGATGCCTTGGCGCAATACCGAGATTCCGCCTTCGGATGTGCTGCCGTATATAGGTTTCAGCCCAAACAGCCGCTGAAGCTTTGCCATCATTCGCCCGTCGCGATGGCGGGATGCGACGGCGTATCCGCGTATTCCGTATCTGCGCACGATGGGCGACAACATCATGCTGCGCCCGTGCCAGAACACGAATATAGCCGGCTTGTGCCGGTATTCGCGGAATATGGCGCGGCCTTCTTTGTTGGTTTTCTTCCAGCTGGTGTAATACACCAGCCATATCGCGAACGCCATAAGCGACGCCACGGCCCATTGTATGACCGACATTCGCAAGACAGGCTCCCAAAAAGATTTCCATAATTTTCTAAACATTTTTATAATTTCCTAAATTATTACTGATTTTAGCAGCAAAGAACACAGATTTCAAGTATGCGGATAGTACGGCAAAATTATTGCAGAATTTTGACTTTTAATATGATTTGCTTAAAAATTCTATTCAGAATATATTGCCCCCGTCGGATTTGATTGAACTGCCAAAAAGTCTATTCTAAAAAGAGCGGCTTTTTGTGTTTTTTTTATTTGACACTGGCGGGGTTTTATACAATAATCGGAAACACTCATTCAAGAGCATTGATTATGCATGACATAATTGCTTGCGAATGTTTTTTCCTCATCGCGGGGTAGAGCAGTCCGGTAGCTCGTCAGGCTCATAACCTGAAGGTCGGTGGTTCAAATCCACCCCCCGCAACCAGTTTGCATGACTGTAAAAACTTTATCGCTGAATGAGCCTGATTAAGTTTATATCCCTTCATATTCGTGTCCGCCGCGCTTCTGAATTAGGCATAAAAGGAATTACGGCGGCTAGTCCATGCATTTTTTCAAATATAAGTTTTTTTCTATCTGATCCACGCGCTTGTTTCTTATTTCCTGCTCGGCTTGAATTTTTTGATTCAATAATATCAATTCCGGGTGAGATTGCAGTTTCTTATTCAATATATCCAATGCGGCGCCCAGCTCTTCTTCGGTTTGCACAAACACGGGCATGACGGATTTAGCGGCCGAATAAACGGCATCATGCGCATTATCTTTATAGTCGTCGATTACCGACAAATAAGCCCTGATATGTTCGTCCTCATGCGCCAGAATAGCGTCGTAAGCGCAGGATTCCGGCGAATGCCGGGAATCGATTTTGACCAGAAAATCGCTGTAGCCAAATGTGGCGCGCACCTCTTTCAGACTGACGCAATAACCATCTTCGACAGATGTCGGGTCGCCTGCAATTTCGTAATTTTCCACCAATGTCGCGGCAACATTCCCATGCCACAAATCCATAGGCTTCAACGGTTGCACGACTTCTTTGCGCCAGTCCGGAATATGGACTTCGACTTTCGGATTCAATTTATAAGAAAGGCAATCGTCCGCCCGCGAAGCAAAAGAACAAAAAAAACAAAGAACAAATAATAAAGAGCTGTTTTTTATCATGACAAATCTTCCATTTTTATCACTTGTTCTTTATTATTTATTCTTCAACGCCCTGCTTGCGCAAGTATTCTTCAACAAAATTGCTCCCGTAGGTTTTATAAAGCTCCTCGGCAAGCAATACCGAAGACCGGCCGGATTCAAACAATCTCAACAGGCTGCCCAATCCGCCTAATTCTGTGTTAAGAATCACAGACTCGCTATTTACGGGCCGCGACAGCAATACCGCGCGTTTCAGATTCGGATAAGCCTTGCCCTGGATAAACGCCATTTCCAGAGGATTCAGACCCCAATATTGGTAATCTCTCGCATCCGCCGCAGGATTTCGAAAGAACATGACTGTTTGCGCTTGGCCGCGGACGACATCGCCTATCCCGAGCTTGTCAAGCACATTGGCGCGCTGGAAAGAAACCATATATGCCTGGCGATTCTTACGCCCCTCTTGCAATCCGACTATAAAGTTGTCGCGGAACATTTTATTTTCCAACATCGGGGCTGTTTCATCAATCATGATAAGACTGGGGTGGCCATTTGAAACGGTTGTGTTGTTGATTCTATGCAGTATGTATGAAATCACGGCCGGCGCAAGAATCTCGTCTTGAAGGATTTCCGTAAAGTCAAATGTGGTCAGCCGAGAATTCAAATCCAATGTATCGCTGTTTTCATTGAATATGTCGCCATACTGCAATGGGTCAACCCATTTTTTCAAGCTGGCTCGCATGCTGCCGGCGGAAGAAAAACAGCTTTCCCATAGATTTTTCAGCATTCTGTTTTCATCTTCCAAATAATCAAAGTTCACGGAAACGGCGCGCGCGATCTCATCGGCGGAGCGCGGGTCGCTCTGGCCTGAAATAAATCCGAACCACCGGCGCAGAAAAGCGCGGTTGACGGCGGAATCTTCCATTTTCAACGGATTCAGACGCGCTTCAAATCCAGCCGATTCAGCTTTTTCTTTGCCTTGCAAAGTCACGTATTTTCCGCCTATTGATAATGTGAATATCTCAGCCCCTTTGTTGCGGTCGAAAAAGAAAGCTTTCAATTTCGGATGGCGCAGCGATTGTGATATGAGAAAAGAGAACAGTGTCGTTTTTCCGCCGCCTGTCGGGCCGATTGTCAATGTATGGCCGACTGCGGCTTTTGCATCGGACACATGAAATTGAAACCGATACGATGTGCCCTGGGCAGTCGGAAAAACCACGATCGGGCCCGGGCCCCAGTCTGAATTTTCGATTCCGCGCGGAGTGCTGGACATAGGTATGCTCGTCGCGGCGGTTTTTGACAGCATTTTAAAGCTGCGCGGAAATACATCGAATCCCGGCAGCATCGAAAACCACGAAACTTTTGCCGCAAAATTCTCCGCCACCGGGGATATTCCGAATGTCGCGCAAATCTTTTTAAAATCATCGACATTTTTCCGCAAAGCGTCCGGACTGTCATCAAACAGTGCGAACAGCGGATAATAATTCAAAAGCGTCTGCGTGCCTGATACATTCTCGTCCATAGCGGCCTGAGCCTGATATATCTGCTCTTCCGAAGAAGTCTCGTTTTCATCCGCCGTCACCCGCCGCTGACGTATCACGGTGTCAACATCGGCCGCGCCCATTATTCGGAATCCGTTCATATTTATCATTTCGCATTGCAAGCTCGACACAGTATTGAAAAATTCTTCATCTAAAAAGTCTGGCGAGACCTTGAAAGACATCATTGCCGCAAAAGACTGCTTCGCGCCGCTTACATATCTGATCAAGCCGTTGCTCAAAAATTCGACATCGTCAACTGTCGCAAGCTCCGCTATTTTTTGATTGCAATTTTTCGGAGCCGGCTTTGTTATCGGCGACAATATTCGCCCGAACAGCATCGCCATGTTAAGCTCTTTGTCGTTTTGCAGCAAAGTAGGCGTGTATGCCGCCAGAATAGATTCTATATAGTTGCTGTATTGATTCAGTTTTTCGCGCGTATTTTGGCCGGACACTGACAAGACCACATAATAATTATTCGTAAATATTTTTAATCCCTGATTATCCCATTTGTTGTAGATTTTCTGCAAGACCGGATGATCAAACTCATAGTATTTTTTTTCGCCGGCGGCGTCCCTGATTGTAAAAAAACGAAAAACGACGCCCGAATCTTTAATCTGATCAAATAATTGAGCGCGCAAATCGAGAAATTTTTCTCTTGCTTGCTCATCTTGCATGCTAGTTTGAACGCCTTCCAGCTTGTAAGCCCTTATTAAGGAATTATCAGACAATTTGATTGAATTATCGGTATAGACCGTTTTGAACGGCAAATACTGCCAATACTTTTTATAACCGAATTTCGGCAACACCCACAAAGTCAATGCCGGGATATACAGCATCAATATTATAAAAACAAAAACAGCGACCATAACCAAAACAAATACCGTTATAGGAAATCCGCCGCCTACAAAATATTCAAAAAAATCGCCCATATTATGTCACCAGCCGCCTTGGTATTTTTGACTTATAAAGATGTATTTTTGCGGCTATTATCTGCGCGAGCTGCGGTTCTTTTTTTGAAAAACCCGCAAGAATGAAATGAACTATGCCGACAGATATCAAGAAAACCAAGGGATTAATAGCCACATCGCCGTCTGAAACCAGCAGCGAAACCGCAAAAATAGATATAAAAATCAAAAATTGCAAAACAAAATTTATAATAGCCAGAGAATACGGCACATAAAATATGTGCGCCGGATTTGCCAAAGCTTTCAATACCTGCTTTCTCATATATTCTCCTACATGAAGAATTATAACAATTTCAACATTTTTCAACAAGCATAAAAACATTATTGCTAATATTATTGAAATATTGATATAAAATCACATTTTTCAATTGTTGAATTTATTAGACAATTTTTTAACATTTTTACTTTTTTATCATAAAAACAGGCGTTTTTTTGTTAAAAACATGTTTATAAAAAAACAAATACTTTTTTAAACAAAACCAACAGCTGCAACAAAAACAACAATTAATATTAAAAAATATTGATTTTTAAAAAAGAATCTTTAAAATTGCTAGGTAAAAAGGAAATATTATGAAATTCTTAAGCTCTTTAAAATCTTGGAAGAAACGCGGAAATATAAAACAAATCCGCCGCGGCAAACAAGTGGTTCTTATTGACCCCGATAAACCGAAGTTTAAAGCAAAACAGGGATTTAAGAAAAAATAATCGACATAAACGATTGTTTATCATCAGCTGTTTATAAATGCTTCCGTTAGCGCTTCTTTAACCTCCTCGCCAGAAAGCCCCGCTTCGCGCAAGTATTCGGTTTGCGCTTTTGTTCCTTTGTAAATATATGCGGAATGTTCGGCAGCAAGCGGAGTTGCGCGAATAAACTGTGCGGGAAAAAACTCGATTTTTGCATCGCTTGCGGCTAATGTGGAGAAACTTATGTCAGAATCGCAATCGGTGCAGTTTTTTTCCACTTCGGCGGCGCCTGTTAATTTTGTAAAAGATTTTGAATGCGCTATAATTTTAGTTTCTATGATAATGCCCGTATTTTTTTCTAGGTGGCGTCCACAAACTTTTGCTTCAAGGGTGGAAAAATTCTGGCATAAGATTTTACCTTTAAAGCGGGAATTCTCACCGGTGTTTTTGATAAAAACATTCAAAAAGGCCGGGTTTTTATTTTGAAGTTTTGCGGTCAAAAAAACCCGTCGATCGACAGTCATTAATTGCTGATCGTCGGAATTTGATATATGTATTTCCAAATTATTCTGGTTTCTGGTTTCATCAATGTAAATAATATGAATTGGCAATCTATAAAATTTATTAATATTAATGATTATTGATTGTTGATTATTGGTTATGAATTGCGGACTGCGGATTGTGGATAATTCTTTTTGAAAAAAACCATCGCGAAACACAATTGTTTCCGCCGGAAATGTTTTTATATTGAATTCTTCCCAAAGGTACATAGATATAAGATTTATTTTAATTACAAGACCACTCTTGATTTACGGGTTTATATTAGTTATTATTAGCGAACAAATCAAGCAAATATAAATGGCGGAGAAAATTATGGGTTTTAATTGCGGCATTGTAGGTCTGCCAAATGTGGGAAAATCAACATTATTTAACGCGCTGACATCGTCAGCGGCGGCAAATGCCCAGAATTATCCTTTCTGTACTATTGAACCGAACACGGGGCGCGTCGTTGTGCCTGATGAAACTTTGCATAAATTGGCGGCGGTTGCAAAGTCTCAGAAAATCATGCCGACGCAGTTGGAGATTCTTGATATTGCGGGTTTGGTCAAAGGCGCTAGTTCCGGCGAGGGCCTGGGAAACAAGTTTTTGGGCAATATTCTGGCCGTGGACGCTATAATTCATGTGGTTCGCTGTTTTGAGAATAACGACATTGTTCATGTGAATGGCAAAATAGACCCGCTGGCGGATATAGATGTTATTGAAACAGAGCTTATGCTGGCCGATTTGGAATCTTTGGAGAAACAAATTGCAAATCTGACTAAAAAAGCCCGCGGATTGGATAAGGAAGCGGCGAAACTGTTGGACGATTCCGCGAAAATAAAATCAGGTCTGGAAAAAGGAATACCGGCGCGATTGCAGGAAATTGACGCCAGTCCTTTTAATTTATTAACGAAAAAGCCGGTGATTTATGTATGCAATGTCGAAGAGGCCGCGGCCGGCGCCGGAAATAAATATTCGGCGCTTGTAAAAGAAAGATTCAGCGAATCCGCGCCGGTGCTTGTGATTTCATCTAAAATAGAAATGGAAATTTCGCAAATGGCGGACCCAGAAGAGCGAAAGATGTTTTTGGACGAATTGGGGTTGAAAGAATCCGGATTAGACCAGGTGATTCGCACCGGCTATAAAACATTGGGCTTGCAGACATTTTATACAGTCGGGCCCAAGGAGGCGCATGCTTGGACTATAACGGCGGGAATGGCGGCTCCGCAGGCCGCTGGAAAAATACATACTGACTTTGAAAAAGGATTTATTCGGGCAGAAATAATCAGCCCGTCGGATTATCTGGCCCTGGGCGGCGAAACGGCTGTAAAAGAAGCCGGGAAAATGCGCCTGGTTGGCCGCGATTACATTATGCAGCCTGGCGACATCTGCCATTTTTTGTTTAATAATTAATAATCGCCGGCTTATATGTCCGATAGTTTTTGCAGCCTTTCTCGCGACTTTGAGATTTCGGTGTCGATGGCTTCAATTCTGGCGCGCGTCGATTCGTCGCCGGATAACAGTTTGTTTAAAATCTCTTTTTTTTCAGCCAGCAGTTTTTCCAAATATTTTTTCAGTTTTAAGGATACTATGAATTTTTCTGAGGCGGAAAAATTCATGTATGCGGCGGTTTCCGCCGCATAGGGAGAATTCATCATATTCAGTCCGGACAAGAATTCGGAATATTGCTCTGCCAATTCAGGATAGGTTTCTATTATAAAACCCAAGGTATTTTTTGTAATAGAATCAACTTCCGGCAGCGGAACATGCGCCTTTTGCTCCGCGCCTTTTGCTTTTTTCCAGTTATGCCATTGGTTGAATTTTCTCGAATCGTATTCTTTGGAAAATTCGCCGCGCAATGAAGAATCTGTTATCTTTTCAAGTTCTTTATTTAAAAATTTTTCGGCCTGCGCCCGCCCGCCCGGCGTGGATACAAGATAATTTTTGTTGACGATATTCCATAGAAAATCAACAAGCGGAGCCGAGTCTTTCATAATTTCTTTCATTTTTTGCTTGCCGTCCGGCATTTTCAATATGTCGTCCGGGTCTTTGCCGCCGGCGACGAACGCGAATCTTATGTCGGAATTGTCGCGCATGAACGGCAGCGCGATTGAGCACGCGCGCGCCGCGGCCTTTTGTCCGGCTGCATCCCCGTCAAAGCAGAAAGTTATGTTTCGGTTAAGCTTGCATATAATCGCGATATGGTCTTCGGTCAGCGCGGTGCCCAGCGGAGCCACAGTTTCGGGAAATCCGTGAAGCTGCATTTGAATCGCGTCGATCTGACCCTCCACCACAATAGACCGGTTTGCGCGGTGTATCGCGTCGCGCGCAAAGTTCAGGCCGAACACAGTTTTTCTTTTGTGAAACATCTCCGTGTCCGCGGTGTTCATATATTTTGGCTCGCTGCCGTCCAAGCTGCGTCCGGAAAACGCGATGATTTGGCCGGAAGGATTGAATATCGGAAACATCAGCCTGTCGCGGAAAAAATCACGGTTTCCGTATTCTCCGCGGCGGACAAGCCCTGTGGCTGACAGCTTGTCGAATTTTATGTTTGCGAATTTGTTTGTGATTATGTTGTTTTTCGGGGCATAGCCCAGTCTGTATTTTTTTATCGCATCCGCGCTGAATCCGCGTTTTTTTATATACTCCAAAGCATGCGCGCCGTCTGCTTCGAAAAGTTTTTGCTGATATGTTTTAGCCGCGTTTTCCGTTATTTCGATATAAGATTCTTCGCGCGCGACTTGCTCCGGCGGCTTCGGCTTGTAATCCGGGACTTTCAAACCCGCCTGCTGCGCAAGCTCCGCGATGGCCGTCTTGAAATCCATATTTTCCGATTTCATGACGAAGGAAATCAGGTCGCCGTGCTCGCCGCAGCCAAAGCAATGGTAGAATCCCTTTTCTTCGTTGACGGAAAAACTGGGCGTCTTTTCATTATGAAAAGGGCAGCATCCCCAATAGTTCTGACCTTTTTTTATCAGCGGAACGCGGCGCCCGACAACATCCACAATCGATAGGCGCGCCCGCAGTTCGTCTGTAAAGTTGTTGTTATAGTTCGCCATTTTATTTTAATTTTTCAGATTTGCAAATCTGAAATTATTTCCTGCTCCATGCTTTTTTTGCGGCCGGCTTTTTGTTGTTTATCAATTCGGCGGCCTGTTCCAAGGTCGGCTGTTCTTTGACGGATACATTTACTTTGTTGCTGGAAACATAAGCGCCGTACCTGCCGGTGGCGTAATAAAATATTTCCTTTCCGCTTGCCGGGTTTGTGCCCAAAGACACAGCCTCTGCTTTTTTATTTTCTCCCGATAGCAGCTCTTTCGCGATTTCCAAGGTGATGGTTTCGGCCGTGTATTTTTTCGCCGATGCGTTTTTATTGCCGTCCGTTATATACGGGCCGAATCTGCCGATTTTAAAAGAAATTCCGTCGCCTAGGTCATGCGCTGAAGTCCGCGAACCAAGAGCCTTGTCTTTTTCGGAATCCCCGTCCGCCGCCTGTTCGCTGACAGCCGCCATGTTTTTTATGAATTTGCAATCCGGGTAATTAGAGCATGACAAAAACGGGCCGAATTTTCCAAGCTTCATGATTATCGAACCTCCGCATTCCGGGCATTTTTCGCCCGCTGCTGCTGCGATATGCGCTTTCATGCTTTCGTTCAGCGCGTCTATGATTTCCGTTGTTTTGATGTCTTTTGCAGCGTCTATCATTTTTTGCGCCGGCCGCCAGAAGCTTTCCAGCGCGGGAATTTTCTTTATCGCGCCGTTCGATACATCGTCCAGGGCGTCTTCTGTCTTGGCGGTAAAGTTTACATCCACCAAATCCGTGAAATATTTCTGCAAATAAGCGGCGATGACCCATCCGCCGCCGGTCGGCTTAAAGCGGCGCTGCTTGTCTTGATCCACATATTTGCGGTCGACGATTGTGGACATAATTGTCGCGTATGTGGACGGGCGCCCTATTCCCAGCTCTTCCAGTTTTTTAACCAAGGACGCCTCGGTATAGCGCGGCGGCGGCGCTGTGAAGTGCTGCTCTGGCAGCAGTTTTGTAATATCAATCTCATCGCCGACGGCCAGCGGCGGAAGTTTTGATTCCTTGTCGTCATCGGTGTCGTCTTTATCCTCCACATAAACTTTCATGAATCCGTCAAAGGTGCGTGTGCTGCCGGTTGCGTGGAATACGGCGACAGTTTGAGATTTGAGGTCTGAGGTTTGGATATCAACGTTTACCGAATCGAATTCCGCGTTGGTCATCTGGCAGGCGATTGTGCGTTTCCAAATCAAATTGTAAAGCTTTGCTTCGTCGCCGTCCAATGATTGGCCCGCGGTTTCAAAATGAGTCGGCCGTATGGCTTCGTGCGCTTCCTGCGCGTTCTTGGATTTTGTTGCGTAAACATTCGGAGACTTCGGCAGAAAGGCGTCCCCGTATTCGCGGGCAATGAATCCGCGGATTTCGGAAACCGCGTCCGCGGCAAGGTTTGTCGCGTCCGTTCGCATGTATGTTATAAGGCCCTGTTCGTACAATTTCTGCGCGGCGGACATCGTTCGTTTGGAGCTGAAATATAATTTTCGCGCCGCCTCCTGCTGCAAGGTGCTGGTCGTGAAAGGCGCCGCCGGCCGGCGCGATACTTTCTTTTTTTCTAGGGCGGCGACAAATGCCGCCAATGGGGACCCAAGTGCGGGAATCGAAGACAAATTGTTGGCTGAAAGTTCTGAGATTTTAATTTCATCTGTCAGGGCGTTCAAAATTGAAGACATTTTTTCTTTGTTTTCAATTGTCATCTTGTCGATTTTTTCATCATTGAACTTCGCCAGCCGCGCCCGGAAAGAATTATCTTTAATCCGCGCCATGCGCTTTGCGTTCTGGCATAGCGCGTCCAGCGACCAATATTCCGTCGGCTTAAACGCTTCGATTTCACGCTCGCGGTCTACGACCAGTTTTACTGCGACCGATTGAACTCGGCCGGCGCTGCGCCCAAGATTCCGGCGCCACAGCAGCGGCGAGACCCCGAATCCGATCAGATAGTCCAGCGCGCGCCTGACAAGATAGGCGTCGACCAGATTCTGGTCTATCTCCCGCGGTTTTTCCAAGGCGGCCTGAATCGCCTTTTTCGTAATTTCATGAAACACGACGCGGTATACTTTTTTGCCCGCCAGAGCTTTTTTATCTTTCAAAATGTCCAGCAGGTGCCAGCTGATTGCCTCTCCCTCGCGGTCGGGGTCGCTGGCCAGATACACATTGTCCGCTTTTTTCAATTCATCGGTAATCAGCTTGATCTGCTTTTCCTTGCCGGGCATGATCTGCCACTTCATCGCAAAACCGTTGTCCGTGTCAACGCTGCCATTTTCGGGAACCAGATCGCGCACATGGCCCACGGACGCCACGACGCGCCAGCCCGCGCCCAGATATTTTTCAATAGTTTTCGCCTTTGAAGGAGATTCGACAATCAGCAGATTCATATTCGCGCCTTTTTCCGTTTATATTTATCAGTTTATTCACACGCCCTTCGCGCTTAGCTGCAAGTCTTTGTGAATCCTTGCATTCTGGCAAAGCCCGAACCCCAGCATCAGGGACAGCAGGCTGCTGCCGCCGAACGACATAAGCGGCAGCGGCACGCCGACCGTCGGCATCAGTCCCAATACCATGGAAACATTTATAAAGTAATAAATGAAGAAGTTCAACATAAAACCAAAACACAGCAGCTGTCCGAATCTATTCCTGCAAGTTTTTGCCATCCAGAACAGAGTGGCGATGATAATGCTGTATATCAGAATCAGTGAGATGGCGCCGATGAAGCCGAATTCTTCGCCCAGCATCGTGAAAATAAAATCAGTCTGCTTTTCCGGCAAAAAAGACTGCTGCGACTGCGAGCCGTGCATGTATCCCTTGCCGACAAGCCCTCCGCTGCCGAATGCTATTTTTGCCTGGTTTATCTGGTATCCGGATCCTTTGGAGTCATGTCCGGGATTGACGAAGGTTATGATTCGTTCTCGCTGATAGTCGTGCATGGCTCCAAACCATACCGCAGGCGCGGCCAGTATGGTCAGAATCATCGCGACAAGAAACCATTTTTTCCGCGCGCCCGTTATATAAAACATGCCTATTGTTATCATGCCCAGGGAAAGCGCCGTGCCCAGATCCGGCTGCGCCACGATTAAAATGAACGGCGCGACCAGCATGGCTGCGGGAATCAGATAATTTTTAAGTTCTGTGGATTCTTTCCAGTTCATCCAGGCAAAATATCGCGCCAAAGCCAGCACCAGCGCTATTTTGATGAATTCGGATGGCTGGAAGTGAAATAATCCAAAATCCAGCCAGCGCTGGGCGCCCATTCCGGTGTGCCCGATGAATGTTACCAGGACTATCATCAGCAGAGCAAAGCCGTAAATAAAGTATGCGGATTTAATCCATAATTTGATATTTAAAAAAGCGGCCAGAAAAAATACGCCAAGCCCGAGAATGATTTTGACGGATTGCGACAGCGCGAAAGGCCGCCATGCCCCGCCGCCGGCCGAATACAGAACAATTACGGAAGTGGCCAGAACAAGGCATATAGGCACAAACAGCGCCGGCGAGAACCGTTTCAGCTTTTCTGTAAAACTCATCATGTTCGCGTTTGATACGCGCGTTTGGTTAGCCATAAGCTTTCGCCCTTAATTTTTTAGTTTCTCGCTTTTCAGCACTTCCCTCATCGTGTCGGAGGCGGCTCTTGCGGCCGGGCCGCTGCTGCCGGAATGTTCGGTGATTATGCATATCACATACTTTGGGCTGCTTGTCGGGGCGTATCCTATGAACAGTCCGTGGTTTCGCATATTCCATTTCAGCTGCTCGTTCGAAAGCATTCCTGTTTCACGTTCTGATCTTGAAATGCTGCGAACCTGGGAGGTTCCGGTTTTGCCCCCCATTTTTTTACCGTCGACATTTATAGCGCTGCCGGCGGCCGTTCCGCCTGCTTGCAGGACTTGTTCCAGTCCTTTGAGCACATATTTTATATTTTTTGCTTGCAGTTTTAAATCGGCGAAATTTTCCGTTCCGCGGTCATCTATCAGCTTTGGAATGACGGACTTGTTGGAAACAACGCGAGCCAGCATGACCGCCAGTTGAAGACAGTTTGATAGAATAAAGCCCTGCCCTATGCCGGATATGATGGTGTCGCCGTGCAGCCAGCGCGCCCCGGTTTGCATTTCCTTCCATTTTCTGTCGGGGATTACGCCGGCCATTTCGCGCGGCATGATGTCCTGCATGAATTTTTCAGCCAGCCCCAGGCGCAGAGCCATCGACTTGATTGAATCAATGCCGATTCGCATGGCTATTTGATAAAAATATGTATCGCACGAATGTTTCAGCGCGCCGGCCAGATCCATATGTCCGTGGCCTTTGTGCTCCCAGCAGTGATACCGCCGGTCGCCGTAATCCCAGTATCCGGGGCAAAAGATTTTTTCATTTGGAAGAATCGCCCCCGATTCGAGCGCCGCCAGAGCCACCACTATTTTAAATGTCGACCCCGGCGGATAAAGCCCTTCAAGCGCCTTGTTCATAAAAGGCTTGGCCGGATCGGAACGTATTGATGATATATATTCTTCGCCGTCGTCCAAGCGAAAGTTGTTTGGGTCAAAGCTTGGCGCGGACGCCATGGCCAGAATTTTTCCGGTGCTTATCTCCATTGCCACGCCGCATCCGGATCTGTTCGCGGTCAGGGCGTCATGCAGCTTTTTCTGGATATTTTCGCGGATTGTTGTTTTTATGTTTTTGCCGGGCTCGGCTTTTATTGATTGCGATTTGTCTTCGCCCGTTATGCGTCCTATTGCGTTTGCTATCATCACAGTCTGGCCGGGCTCGCCAAGCAAAATGTTGTTGAAAGTTTTTTCCAGACCCGTGATTCCCGTCGTATAAAAAGGCGCGTTCGGAACCGGCTTTTCTGGAACGCCGACATATCCGAATATTTGCGCGCCGGCCGCGCCTAGTTCATAAATGCGGGCAAATCCGCTTCGTATATGAAGTCCGGGCAGATTCTGCGCTTGCAGTTCGGCCAGTTTCTTCCAGTCCGAATTCTCGCTGACAAGCACCGGCTGAAAGCCGGCTTGCTTTTTTATCGCCGCATAAATCTTGTTTGTTCTTTTCTGTTTAAGTTTCAGCTCGACGGCGACAGCCGATATCAGCGCATCCAGGTCCTGGGCTTCTTCCGGTATGATGTATATCCTGTAAATCGGGACGTCTCGGGAAATCGAGGTGTTTGAATCTGACAGGATTTTTCCGCGTTCCGGCATATTTATCTGGATTCTGAAAGAGTTGCTTTCGGATTTGCGCTTGTATTCGTCATAGCTGAAAACCTGCATTTGCAGCATGCGCAGCACAAGGATAGATGTCAGAATAGCTCCCGTGCTTAAAAAAAGCGCGGATCGTCTGTCAAAAGTCTTTGCGATTTCATTGTCTATCATCGCTAATTCTCCGTGCCAGCGCGGCAAAAGGGATATATAGAATGCTTAGCCATAAAAACAAGCCCGCCGACCAGGCAAGCCCGGAAAGGCCGCTGAACCCTGTCAAAGACAGCAAAAGCGAGGCCGTGCCGAGATATCCCATGAAAATTAGCAGGCCGTCATATTTCTGCCGTGTCAAGTCCACAAAATTCTGCAAGCCGTTCGCGGCATAGAAAAGGCAGTAAAGGGATGTCCAGAACAAGGTTATGTCGAATTTGTAGTCAAGCAGAAAGCAAAAAATCACCGCAAAGGGCGCAAACCAGTTGGCCGGCTTTATGAATGAATAATAGAATATAGGTATGATTGCCAGGACGCCGCCCGGATTCCAAAAAGGATCCGACAGGCGCCATGAAATTATTGTCGCCAGGAAGGGAAAAAGAATTTTAAAGATTTTCAGCAATCGCTTCATGTTTTTTTAGATTTCAGATTAACCTGAAATTATTTGTATCTTTCTTTGCCGTCAAATTCCAAAACCAGGCAGTCGGATTTGCTTGTCGGATGCGGAATGCCGGCCTCTGTCGCGCTGATCAGCTCGCCGACGGCGATTCCGTCGGGCAATATGCCGCGTATGCCGCTGGTTATCAGTTTCAGGCCTTTTGCGGGTTGGAATTCAGGGTCGCTGAAAAAACCTATTTCTGGCGTGTCGGAACCGTTGCCGTGCAAAAATCCATAAACCTCAGAACCGGCTATGCGGACCGGTATGTTTGACTGGGTGTCGCGCAAAGACCGCACCTTGGCGAAATTCACGCCGACATCGGAAACCACGCCGATCAACATTTTGTCAAAGGAAACAACAGCCATTCCTGTCTCCACGCCGGATTTCACGCCCTTGTTTATAAAGAAAGTGTTGTGATTGAAAGCTTTGTTGTCATATGTGATCGCCGCCGCAATAGTTTTCTGAGGCGTCGCGCGCGAAATATCCATGACGTTCATCAGGCGCTGGTTTTCTGATATGGCGACATCGCATTCGTTCTTGTTTGCAAGGGCGTCGGCCAGCCGCGCCTTTAATTCTTCATTTTCCGTGCGCAGGTTGGAAAATTCGCGCAGGCTCGTCGCGGCTTTTCCAGCCGCCCTCAGCGGCCATGATATGCCGTCGCCGATAAATTCCGCCGCCGGCAGCACGACATGCGCCAGCCCGTTCATAATCTTGTAATCCGGCTTGTCAATCATGACATATATCAGAAACACCGGCAGCATTGCCGCCATCGCGATGGATTTGGCAATCTGGTATAGTCTGGAAGATATTTTTTTCTGGTTCATATTGGGCAAGGATAATGCTTAAAACCCAAATATTCAATTAAAAACTTGCTTTTTGCTTTTATTGTGCCAAAATAAGCGGGTTCCAAAGTGGCAAGGCATTGCCATCAGGAGAATCAAAAGGATAAAAAATGCCAAAAATGAAAACGAAATCGTACATTAAAAAACGTGCGAGCATGACCGCGACCGGAAAAATCCGCGTTGCCAGAAACAGCCATAAAAAATTGCTGCGAAAAAAATCCAAACGCGCGAACAACGCCGGAACCAAGGCGCAGTATTTGAACGACAACATGGTGGGGCAGGCCAAACTGCTGGCCCCGTACGGATTGAAATAAAAGGGGCTGAAAATGGCAAGAGTGAAACGCGGAACAACCGTAAAACAAAAGCATAAAAAAATACTTGAACGCGCCAAGGGATATCTTGGGCGCCATCATTCGACATACAGGGCTGCGCGCGAAAAGACCGAAAAGGCCGGCCAATACGCGTATCGCGACCGGCGCGTCAAAAAGCGCGAATTCCGAAGCCTGTGGATTGTCCGGATAAACGCGGCCGTCCGCGCCGCTGGCTTGTCGTACAGCCAGTTTGTGAACGGCTTGAAAAAAGCCGGTATAAATCTGGACAGAAAAGTCCTGGCCGAAATGGCGTATGCCGGCGATGCAGGCTTTGCAAAACTTATTGAAGAAGCAAAACGATTTATCAATCATGAAGTTAAATAAGCCTTGGCGGTTGGGTTGATTGTTTGTAATATAAGAACCGTCCGCTGGACGGTTTTTTTTAGAAAATCGTCGCGCAAGATTTGATTTATTAAAAATAATGGAAAAAAACATGCTGGAACAAATAAAACAGATAAACTCGTTGGAAGAATTGCAGGCTTTGTATTCTGCAACTTTTGGCAAAAACGGCGCAATGACCGCGCGCCTGAAAGAGATGAAGAATCTTGAAGCCGACGCGCGCGCGGCGTTAAACCAAGAAAATGCGGAACTGCGCGAAGCCTTCAAGTCGCGCCAGATCGAAATCGAGGATACGGCGCTGTCGCAATCCCTTGCGCGGCAAAGGCTGGACGCGGACGCGGCGGTTTCCCCGCGAGCGGAGCCGCGCATGCCGGGCCGGCTGCATCCGTTGTCGCGAAATTTCGCTGAAACATCCGCGGTTCTTTCCGGCATGGGTTATAAATATTATTCGGGCCCGGAAATAGAGGACGACTGGCACAACTTCACCGCGCTGAACACGCCGGAATACCATCCGGCGCGCGGCATGCTGGACACGTTCTTTCTTGAGGGCGGCGACATGCCGCGCGGGCAGACGTCCGCCGTTCAGATTCGCGCGATGGAGGCCGACGGCGCGCCAATAAAAATGTTTGTTATCGGTCGTGTTTATCGCCGCGACTTGGATGCCACGCATATCCCGTCGTTCAGCCAGATAGAAATGCTATGGATAGACAAGGACATAAACTTGTCCGATTTGGTAAGCGAATTCGGCCTGTTCTTGAAAAAATCTTTTGGCCGCGAATTCAACATGCGAATCCGGCCGAGCTTTTTCCCGTTCACAGAGCCCTCGTTGGAAGTGGATATAGAATGGCAGCCCGGCAAATGGCTGGAACTGGGCGGCGCCGGCATGGTGCACCCGAACGTCCTGCGCAATGCGGGCGTTGATCCGAACGAATATCAGGGCTTTGCGCTGGGGTTCGGATTTGATCGCCTGGCGATGATGAAATACGGGCTTACCGATTTGCGCGAATTTTTCAGAGGCGATGTTCGCTGGCTGAGAGCGAACGGATTCAACGCGGAATGAATAAAAGGATTCTAAAATGAAATGGACTTATGACTGGTTGAAAGATTATTTGGAAACAGACGCGACCGCGCAGGAAATCGCCGATACATTGACGCACATCGGGCTGGAGGTGGAAGGCGTTGAATTTCCGACCGTTCCGGTCGCCGCAAAGATTGTGGAATACCAAGATATTCCGGACACGCATCTGCATTTGTTAAAGGTCGACGACGGCGGCGCAGAATTGCGCCAGGTTGTCTGCGGCGCGCCAAACGCGCGGCCGGGCCTGATGTCGGCTTTGGCGGTTCCGGGATGCAAAATCGGCGGCATGGAAATCAAAAGCGGCAGAATTCGCGGCATTTTATCCGACGGCATGATGTGTTCCGGCAAGGAATTGGGAATCAGCGATGACCATGACGGCATTATCGAATTGGACGCCTCGAACGAAAAAGTCGGGCAGACAATTTCCGCCCTGCGCGCCGCGCCGAACGCGGTATTCGACGCAGGAATCACGCCCAATCGTCCAGACTATTTGGCTGTGTGCGGCATAGCCCGGGATTTGTCGGCGGCCGGCGCGGGCAAATTTATCAGCAAGTATGATAACTATGCGGGCGAAATGATTGGCGGCGCGCGCCGCGCGATTATTGAAAACAAAGCGGCCTGCCCCGACTATTGCCTGTGCGAGATTAAAAATATCAAAATGGCGCCGTCAAACGCCAGAATTGCAGGCCGATTGTCCGCGATTGGAATTACTCCGCGCAATGCGCCGATTGATGCGACGAATTACATCTGTTATGATTTGGCGCAGCCTATGCATTGCTTTGACGCGGACGAAATCCATGGAGATATTATCATCCGTAACGCAAAAATGGGCGAAAAGTTCACAGACCTGTTCGACAATGAATATGAATTGGTTGATACCGACTTGGTCATCGCCGATGAAAAAGGCATCTTGGCCTTGGCCGGTGTTATCGGCGGCGCGCGCGGCATGACCACAGACAAGACAACAAACATCTTGCTGGAAAGCGCCTATTTTGACCCTGTGGCGATTCGCAAAACATCAAAACGTCTGGGAATAAGCACAGACGCGTCTTACCGGTACGAGCGCGGTATTGACCCGACGATAACATTTCAGGGCATTATGCTGGCCGTAAAAATCATTACGGACACATGCGGCGGCAATGTCGAGGCCGCGTATCGCGATTGGGACAGGAAAAATCCGAAATTAAAATTCATATCCCATGATATGAGCAAAGCGAACGATATTGAATGGTTGAAGATTCTAGAGCCCCGACGTATTGACTATACTCCGGAATTGTTCTTGAAAAAGACCGGGATTAATCTGGATGCGGCAAGACAGAAAGAGATTTTGGAATCTCTGGGTTTTGGCGTAGATACTGATGGCGACAATTGGACGGTGATTCCGACGCCCGCCCGTATCGATGTCTTGATTCCCGAAAACATAGTGTCAGAGGTGATTCGCATATACGGATACACCAATATCAAGATAAAAGAGCGGCCGGCGGCCGGCGATGAAAAATACGAGATGACGCAGAATCACATGAAGATGAAGCTTTGCGGCATGGGGCTTTCGGAATCTGTGAGTTATGGATTCGGGCACTATGAAAAAGAAATGATTTTGTCGGACCGCGCCAATATAAAAATCAAGAATCCGATTGCGGCTAATTTTGACACCATGCGGAATTCGTTGGTTCAAAATATGCTGGATGTCATATCTTTAAACGACCGGTTCCGGCGTTCAAATGCGGCGCTGTTCGAGATGGGGGCGGTGTTTGACGGCAGCCGGCCCGGGCAGCAGCACGACCAGCTGATTATCGCGCGCGCCGGAATTTACGGCGATAAAATCGGAATAAAGCACGGCCGCGAAGTTGATATTTACGATGTGCGCGAAGACTTGCTTGCTCTGTTTCCAGCCGCGTTGGTTGAAAATGACGACGCGCCGCCGAAATGGGCGCACCCCTTCCGCGCGGGGCGCTTGGTTTCCGGCGGCAGGCTCGTCGCGCGGTTTGCGGAACTGCACCCGGCCGTCGCGAAGCGGTTCGGGATAAAAACCGGGGTTGTTCTGGGTTTGATTGATTATGCGGATAGCATTCCGGAGCTTAATGAACCTGATTCCCCTTCGAAAGCGCCAGAGCGCGGCCCGCAGGACGCCGGCGCGTTAGAAAAAGCGCGAATATCTCTTGCGGAATTTCCGCTGATTACGCGCGACTTTGCATTTTCCGTCGATTCGTCGACGTCGGCCGATTTACTTACCATAACCGCGCAAAGCGCGGACGGGCGAATAATCGAAACAAATGTTTTTGATGAATTCGACTTGGGCGGCGACAAGAAATCCGTCGCGTTCGAGATTGTAATTCAACCGGAATCCAATATGTCCGATACCGACCTGCTGGAATTGCAGAATGCGGTGATCGCCATGGTTGAGAAAAATTGTTCTGCGAAAATCCGCGACAAGTGAAACCGGCGGATTAACGCGCATATTCGGCTATTCTTTTTGCCATTGTGTGTCTTTTGCGGCAGTTTTTAACAAATTTCTTTATGGTCTATAATATAACAATATTTTGCCGGCCGGTGTAAAACTGCCGGCTTTTGCTTTATAATTAAGCAAGACATGAAGTTAAGGAGTTTTTTATGAAAAGAAAAAGACTGGCGGGCGCCGCCGCATTCACAATAGTTGCTTTGTTTGCAATTTCATCATTTGCTGCTGCTGCTGCTGCTACTGATGATACCACCGGCGTATGCAAATTGATAATGGAAATGCAGGGGGTATTCAAAACTTTGCGCACGTTGGCTTTTCTGGGCGCCGGATTCGTCTTGGCTAAAACGGCATGGGATTTTATTTCCACTGGCAAGGTTGGCGACAAAACGGGCCTTGAAGGATTGAAAACGGTAGGCGTCCCGATGCTTATCGGATTCGCCCTATTGTTTGCCATCGGTGTTGGAATAAGCTTTTTGATAGGCAGCAATACAATAGGATGCGCCGGCCAATTGGTAGAAGGTTGGAAATAATAAGCGGCTGGTAAAAAAGGAGAATATCATGAGAAAGAAATTAGTCATATTCATAATCGCAGCCGTTATGATTTTTGCCTGCGGGTATATGGTCGGATTATAAAAAAGCCGGTCTTTTGACCGGTTTTTATATTATTTTATCAAACGCATTGCACCATTTTGCCACCGGGCATTCGCCGCACTTTGGGCGCAGCGCCCTGCAAATGTACCGGCCGTGCAGAACCATGACATGATTGGTCATCGCATGATATTTTTTCGGAATTAGTTTTAACAGCGCGGCCTCGACCTTTTCGGGCGTGTTTTCTTCCAAGCCGACCCAGCCGTACCGGTGCGCATTGCGGAAAACATGCGTGTCCACGCCGATGCTCGGCGCGCCCCATAATACATTCATTATCACATTAGCTGTTTTTTGACCGATTCCCGGCAAAGCCATCAAGGCCTTTTGATTATGATATTGTTTTGGGAATTTCCAGTCTTGCGGATTTTTTACTTTTATCTGGCCCGCCAGCTTTTCGGACAGCGCGATTATGTTTTTCGCCTTGTTGTTGAAAAAAGATATCACTTTGATGTGCCGCTTCAAGCCCTCTTCGCCCAGCATCAGCATAGCCTCGGGCGTCGGGGCGTCCGCAAATAATGCGGGCGTGACCTCGTTTACTTTCTTATCGGTCGCCTGGGCGGATAAAATCACGGCCACCGCGAAGGTAAAATCGTTCGTTGAGTATAATTCAGAGCGAATTTCCATGTCGATGGTTTTCGGAACTTCGCGAAAGTAAATGTTCGGAGTCAGGTTCATTTTAGTTTCTGCACAGGCAGCCAGATTTTTTCAAGTTGTCTATACGGGCTGTTTATGCCTGTTTTGTTGATATGCCCAATGTCGTTCATCGAATGATATATGACGGTTTGCCTTTGAATATCCGTAAAGCCGTATTTCGGCAGCGCGCATTTGTAATAAAAGTCGCTTAGGCTTGGATATTTCGTCTGGAATCCCAAAGCATGAATCTCGTACTGCATCGCCGCCCAGTCGCAAACAGCCTCGGCCAGAGCGGTCATCGGCATATCGGCGATGTTCTTATAGAATTCCGGGTGGTGCGGGTTTGCGGCATAATGATGAGCAACCGCCGCGCGAACCTGTTCTTTTTGTTCTAAGGTCAAAATCGCGCGCCCGGCTTTTTCTTCCGTCAGCCATATATACGGCGTCAGTTCCGGCTCTGTAAGTTTGGACTCGTCATGCCCGGTAAAATCCCGGTCCAGGAATTTCCCGAAGAAAATCACAGTTTCGATATGCGCCTTGGTCCGCGCATTGAAATAATCTATTTGTTTTTGCGATGGTTGCATATTTTCAGACCTTGGTTACGGTTATGGCGAATTTATGGCCGTCTATTTCTGTCGCATGCACGCCCTGCCCGGCCGAGAATTCAACCGCCAAAGCGTCCGCCATAATGCGCGCGCTGTGCGCCGCCAGCGCGGCGGCCAGTTCCGCATCTGCCGAATACGAGATTTTGATTCTGTCGGATACATTCAAATCAAGCGCCTTGCGCGTGTCCTGAATAAATCGCAGCGCGTCATTGGCCAAACCTTCGGCAATCAATTCGGGCGTCAGGTTAGTATCCAAAACAACAACGGCCGTATTGTCGGGCAGCGCCGCGCCCGCGATATCGGATTTGACCGTCAGGCGGATTTCAAATTCATCGGCGTTAAGCGTAAAATTCAAGGCCCGGGAAGAAACGATTAATTGGCCGTCTTTTATTTCATAGTCTCCGGATTTTATTGCGGGAAGAATGTCTTTTAGTGCCGCGCCGCCCAGCCGCGCCGCGATTCTCGGAGTGATTGGAAATATGAAAGAATCCGCGACGGAAGAAATATCGGAAATGAACTTCACTTCTTTGATGTTCAACTCGTCTTTGATTATGTCTGTAAAATCCGCGCTTTGGGCTCTGCGCTCTACATTCTCGGCGATGGTGAGAGAAGCCAGCGGCAGCCGATTGCGCAGCTTATGTTGCTCGCGCAGCTGCTTGCCGGCGGAAACTATTTGCTGCGTCCGCCGCATGGATTCCACCAAATCATTGGCGCTCGGCGCTTTGCGCTCGGCGAACTTTTCAAGATGCACGGATTCCTTTCCGGTCAGATTGCGAAAAATATAATCGCTGACAAACGGCGCGAACGGCGCGAGCAGCTTGCAGAATTCGACCAGAACAAAGTGCAGGGTGTCGAATGCGGCCTGCTCTTCATTCCAAAATCTCTCGCGCGAACGGCGGATATACCAGTTGTTCAGAATGTCCAAGAACTTTACGAATGCGGAGATTGCGCGATCCGGCGCATAATCGTCCAATGCGCTGAGTGTGCTGCCGGACAAATCATTCAGCTCGGCCAGAATATATTGGTCTAACACATTGTCCGCGTCCCGCGCTCTGCGCTCTGCGCTCTGTGCCGTCATGTGCGCGGCGTTCGCATACAATGTAAAGAAATAATAAGCGCTCCACAGCGGCCCCAGAATATTCTTTATAGGTTCGCCAAAAACTTTTCCTTCCTTGTCAAAGCTCAACGTTTCGCATTTCATAAAATTGCTGCCCAAAATATACAGACGCACCGCGTCCGCGCCGTGCTGTTCTATCGTTGGCATCGCATCCGCGTAATTTCCCAAGGATTTGGACATTTTGCGCCCGTCCCAGCCAAGTATAAGGCCGTTCACGGATACAGTCTTGAATGCGGGCTTGTCAAATAACGCGGTTGATAGCACCATCAGGGAATAAAACCAGCCGCGCGTTTGGTCGGGGCCCTCGATTATGTAATCCGCTGGAAATGTTTTTTCGAATTTGTCCGCATTCTCAAACGGATAATGTATGCTGGCGAACGGCATGGAGCCCGATTCAAACCAACAGTCCAAAACATCGGGTATTCGTTTCCAGCCATCTTTTTCCAAAGCGTCCAAGGACGGCCTGTGCAAATCTTTCAGTTCGACGCCAAAAAAGTCTTGCAATTCGGCGACAGAGCCAAAAACTTTGTGTTTGCCGTTCTTTTCCCATATAGGAATCGGCGTCCCCCAAAAGCGGCTGCGCGAAATCGCCCAAGGTCGCGCGCCTTCTATCCAGCGCGCAAAGCGCTCGCCAGCGGATTTCCAATCGACTTGCGCGTTGTTTGCTATCAGCCGCTCGCGAATTTTCGGGACATCGACGTACCAGCTTTCGGTTGCGCGGTAAATAAGTTTTTCATGCGTGCGATAACTGAACGGATAGCTGTGCTTGTATTGCTCTTTCTTTACCAAATGGCCGGATTCTTTCAAATGATTGATGATTTTTGGATTTGCGTCGAAAATATTTTCCTCCGCCCAATCGCGCACAGTTGAGTCGAATTTTCCGTATTCGTCGACATTCAGAATTATCGGCAGGTACGGGTCTATATTTTTTATTGCCCAGAAATCTTCCTGACCGAAAGCGGGCGCGGTGTGAACGACGCCTGTTCCGTCGGAATCGGACACATAATTCGCAGAAATAATCGTGTATAAGACCGGATTGCCTGCTTGTTGATCGATGTAGTAGTCAAAAAGCGGCTCATATTTCAATCCGATTAAGTCAGAGCCCATGATTTCGCCAGTCTTTTCAGCGGCCGCTAATTGCTTTTCATAAGCTCTCAGACGAGATTCCGCGATTATGTATTCAAAGCCGTCGGAATCGCGCATTACGGCATATTTCATTTTTGGATTCACAGCCAGCGCATAGTTGGCGGGCAATGTCCATGGGGTTGTTGTCCAGGCCAGAATGCGCCGCCCGTCGGCCAGCTGAAACCATACGGTTATGGCATCGTCGATTACATCCACATATTCCTGCGCGGCTTCGGAATTGGACAAGATTGTCCCCAGTTTTATATCTACCGCGTTAACAAGAAAGTCTTTGTACAGCAGTCCTTTTTCGTCCAGCTGTTTTATGGCCCACAAAACGGATTCCATAAAATTCTTATCCATTGTGGCATAGCCGAAATCCGCGCCTGTTTCGACCCAGCGGCCGATTCTTTCGTAATTTCGCACAAAATCATCGGTATAGCGGAGAACATCAATGCGGCATGAATCGCAGAATGATTGAAGCCCCTGTTCCGCCACTATGTCTTTCGCTAATTTTTCTTGCGATTTCTCCACCGATTGCTCGGCCGGCAGCCCATGGCAATCCCAGCCCATTTCACGCCGGACAAAATACCCGCGCATTGTTTTATAGCGAAAAACCATGTCTTTCATTGCGGCGACGCCAATATGCCCCCAATGCGGCAGGCCGTTGGCGAACGGCGGGCCGTCAAAAAAAGTGAAAGGCTGGCCGTCTTTGGTTTGCTCCATAGACTTGTGAAAAATATTCTCGGCCGCCCAAAATGCAAGAATTTCGCGCTCCAATTTTGGAAAATCTGTTTTTACCGGAACATCCGGATAAGGCTTTTTCATGTATTTTTCTCTTGTTTGCAATAAAAACGGGCGCAGATGCGCCCCAGCAACCACCAAAGGCGCTCGTGCAGGTTATTTTATAATGATTATGCTTTTTTGTTTCATGACTTATTATTTGTACAATTAAATTTCAAGAAAATCAAGAAATAATCCTGAAAAAGAATCAGTTTTTTATTTTTCGCATTACAGTAATAATCGCCGCTGGCGTCATGCCTGGAATTCGCGATAATGCGGCGATGTTCGCGGGGCGGGCGCGGGTTGATTTTTCAATCAGCTCGTTCGTCAGTCCCGGAAGCCCGGCATAATCGAAGTCAGCCGGTATTCTTAATTCCGCGTCGCGCCGATATGCCTCGATTTCTCTGGAATTGCGGGCGATATAGCCGGCATAGAATTTATCATTTTCTTCGCTCTTGGCTCGTCGCTCTTGGCTTTTGCGGTCAAATTCGGGTCGCGAGAGCAGCCCGAGTTCAACCGCGGTTTCGCCCAGGCGAAACACGGCGTTATCGGCGCGAAGCGACAGCCTGTATTCCGCGCGCGATGTGAACATGCGGTAAGGTTCGTCCACTCCCAAAGTCGTGATGTCGTCTATCATGACGCCAATCATGGAGTTGGTGCGGTCCAGATTCAGCGCATGCGTGCCCAGCGCGTATGCAGCGGCGTTCGCGCCCGCGACCAGTCCTTGGGCGGCGGCTTCTTCGTATCCGGATGTGCCGTTAATTTGTCCGGCGAAAAACAAGCCTGGAATATCTTTGGATTCCAAAGTCGGCTTTAACGCGCGCGCGTCGATTGCGTCGTATTCTATCGCGTATCCGTACCGCGCTACCGAAACATTTTCAAGCCCGGGAATCGTGCGCAGCCATTTGTCTTGCAATTCGGCGGACATGCTGGTTGATATTCCGTTGGGATAAATCAAGTCGCTGTCCAGCCCTTCTGGTTCCAGAAAAACATGATGCGCCCTATGTTCCGGAAACCGCATGACCTTGTCTTCCAGCGACGGGCAATATCGCGGCCCGGTGCCCGTAATATCGCCGTTATACATCGGCGCGGTCGAAATATTGTCGCGAATGATTTGATGAGTTTGTTCATTTGTATGCGTTATAAAGCATGAGATAGGAATTTGGAAATTGGAAGCTGGAAATTCCGATTTCCGATTTCCAGAAAACCATTCGTGTTCTTCATCGCCCGGCTGAGGCTCGCAAACATCAAAGTTTATAGAATCGCGCCGCAGGCGCGCGGGCGTTCCGGTTTTTAATCTTAATAGCGAAAAGCCGGCCTTTTCGAGTATTTTTGATATATTTTTATCCGGCGCCTGATAAGTGCCGTCGTCTTGCAGCCGCCCGGATTCTCTTTTTTCGCGCCCGCGATGAACCAGTCCGCGCAAAAATGTTCCGGTGGTAATGACGATCGCCCCGCCCCGGTATTTGCCATTTACGATTTTATTTTCCAAATCAAGTGTTTCAACGGGTTCAAAAATAGTTGTTAGTTGCTCGTTGTTAGTTATTAGTCGCTTTACAGCAATACGGTAAAGCCGTCGGTCTATCTGCGCGCGTAAAGCCCGCGTAGCCGCGCCGTGCGTCGCGTTCAGCAGCCGCCAGTGTATGCCGGCCATGTCGGCAGCAACCGGCATTATGCCCCCCAGCGCGTCCATTTCCGCCACCATCTGTGATTTGCCGGGACCGCCTATGCTGGGGTTGCAAGACATCGCGCCCAAATCGGATTCCGACCGCGTCAGCATCAGCGTCCGCGCCCCCCGCCGCGCCGCCGCCGCCGCCGCTTCGACCCCGGCATGTCCGCCGCCGATAATGATTAAATCGTAATTCGTCATGTGTTCGGTATCAGATATCGGTAGATTAAAATCGTCCCATTCCGCCATTGATATGAATTGCCTGGCCGTTGATGTATCCGGCCTCGTCGCTGGCCAGAAATACGCAGGCGGATGCCACATCTTCCGGTTCGCCGAATCGCCCTGCGGGGATTTGTTTTAAATAAGCATCTTTCAATTCGTCCGGCAGAACATCCGTCATCGGAGTCTTGATAAACCCGGGCGCGATCGCGTTCGCGGTAATTCCGCGGCTGGCTACTTCTGCGGCGATAGATTTCGTCATGGCTATGATTCCGCCCTTTGAGGCGGCATAGTTCGCCTGGCCCGGTCCGCCGATTGCGCCGATGATTGACGCCATGTTGATAATGCGGCCGAATTTGTTCTTCATCATAGGCATGACGGCCGCGCGGCACAAACGAAAACTTGCGCGCAGGTTTGTGTTTATCACATCGTCGAACTGCTCGTCGGTCATGCGCATCAAAAGATTATCTTTGGTAATGCCGGCGTTATTGATAAGAATACTGATTTTGCCGGCCTTTTCGATGGTTTTTTTAATCAGATCTTCGGCCGTGCCGTCAGCCAGAACATCGGAGGCAATCTTGATGAACGAATCGTCAAAATGATCGCTCAGCTTGGATTCAGACCTTCCTGTGATTACCACGATCGCGCCGGCATCCTTCATTTTTTGTGCAATGGCGACTCCTATTCCGCCGGTGGCGCCCGTTATTAATGCGACTTTGTCTTTTAATGAGAACATTTTTATTTCCTTTGTTTATATTTCTAATTTTCTTGCCGTCATGCTTGGCTCTATTCTTGTTGTCAAACCCGTCAGTATATTGCCGGGGCCGACCTCGATAGTTTCCGTAATTCCCAAGGCCGGCATCGCCAAAACCGATTCTCGCCAGCGCACCCCGTGCGTTATCTGATGAACAAGAGCCGATTTTATTTCATCAATATCCGTCATTGGCGCGCATGTCTTGTTTGAGATTATCGGAACAGTCGGAACGTTCATTTCTATTTCGCCCAGCGCGGCCATCATTTCTTCGGCGACCGGCGCCATCAGGCGGGAATGCGGGGGCACGGACAGCGGCAGCGGCATTGCGCGTTTTGCGCCGGCTTCTTTCGCCATGTCCATCGCGCGCTCGATTGCGGGCTTGCTGCCGGAAATCACAATCTGGCCGGGGGCGTTGTCGTTGGCGATGTCGCATACCGCGTCGCCGCCGGCATCCGCTTCCGCCATTCGGCAGACAGCCGTTAATTTCTCAATATCCAGCCCCAGCACGACCGCCATCGCGCCCTGCCCCACGGGAACTGCGCGCTGCATCGCGTCGCCGCGCAGGCGCAAGAGTTTCGCGGTATCCGCCAGGGTCAGCGCGCCGGCCGCGCACAATGCGGTGTATTCGCCCAAAGAATGACCGGCGACATAGGGCGATTGAAGATTTGAAATTGGAGATTGATAGTCGTATCCGTTGTTTTGCAGCCATGCGCGCAGCATCGCGATAGAAACGCACATGATTGCCGGCTGGACATTCGCGGTCAGCGTCAAATCTTCCATCGGGCCGTTAAAAATAATATCGGACAGCTTTTGATCCAGCGCGTCGTCGACCTCGTCGAATACGCGCCGCGCGGCGTCGAAGTTATCGAAAAGATTCCTGCCCATTCCGACGGTTTGGCTGCCCTGGCCCGGAAAAATAAAAATAGACGTCATGCCAAAACTCCTTTGCACAGATTATACTTTGCGAATGCTGAATTCGCAACCGCAATAATTCTGGCGGTAAAACGATTCGTTATTCAGGATTTCCGACTGCTGTTTTTTATCCCATTCGATAGGCATATACATCAGGCCGGAAATTACGGCGGCAGCGGCCGCGTCGACCTGGCTTTGGTCTTTATGCCTAGACACGCCCAAGACCGACGCAATCGCGTTGTATCCGTTTTCCAGCGCGAACTTTTGCGCGAATTTAAACCGGTGCCGAAAACATTCGGAGCATCGTTTGCCGCGTTCGGGCTCGGATTCCAATCCGCGAATCGCATCCAGCCATTCGTCATGATTATAATTTCCGACTGCATGCTTCACGCCCATGGATTCGCAGTATTTGATCTGCTCGGCCAGTCGTTTCTGATATTCGGATTCGGGATAAATGTTCGGGTTAAAGAACAGGACTATAAAGTCAGAGATTAGGGTCTTTGGTTTTCTATTTCCAATCTCCAATCTCTGGCATCCGGTCCTCAGCTGCTTGATAGCGCCGCACGAACACGGCGCGCAGCAGGACAGCAATACAAGCCGTATCGTCTTATATCTCACATCTTAAACTCTTCGCCTATTTTGGAATTTTCGGGCAGTTCGACAATTATTTCGTGATCCTCGCCGATGCCCAGTTCGTCCGCGGCGCACATCATGCCGTTCGATAAGACTCCGCGCACTTTGCGCGCGGTCAATGTCAAGTCGGCAGCAGGCAAATTCGCACCAGGCTTCGCCCATACGCCGACCAGTCCGACGCGCACATTCGGCGCGCCGCATACAACGGTTTGCGGCTTGCCGGCGCCATCATCGACAGTCAGGACATGCAGATGATCGGAATCGGGGTGAGGTTCGACCGTCAGTATCTTTGCAATCACGACCTTAGGTGTTTTTTTAGTATACTTTTCAACCATTGCGTTAACTTTATCATCGTCGATTCGTTCGAATAAATTTTCCGGCACGATAAATTCCGCGCCGTCTGCAATGCGGCGCTCGTACCTATCGGGCCATGACAAATCGCGAGATGTAGGGCGCCGGAATATGTCCAGCATCTTATTTGCAGTTGTCGGAATAAACGGCGCGGCCGTGCGGGCATAGAAGTCAATTAGCTGGAAACATTCGTTCAGTACTGCGCCCGCGCGTTTCAAATCGCCGTTTTTAATCAATGCCCAAGGTTCCGCCCTGGTCATGAATTCATTGCCAAGCGCCCACAATCCGCGCAACGCGGAAATCGCGTTGCGGAATTCGCAAGCCTCCAACGCGGCTGTCAGCTCGGCCAGTTTTGCGTTGACATCAGCATCGATATCGAATGCGCCCTGCCCTGCATTTGGCACCGACGCGCCGAAATTCTTTTCAGTCATTTTGCACACGCGCGAAACGAAATTTCCCAGCATTCCGTTCAGGTCTTTGTTCACGATATCCGCAAAGCGCCGTATGGTAAAGTCGGTGTCGTCCGTTTCCGGCGCCGATGCCATCAAGGCATAGCGCCACGCGTCGCTGGGGGCGTCGCGTATGGCGTCTTCCAAAAATATTCCGTTGCCGGTGGATTTGGAAATCTTGTTTCCTTCAAAGTTCAGAAAACTCAGCGCTTTCAGCAAATCAACCTTTTTCCATTCGTCGTCCAGGGCAATTTCCTGGCCGGGAAAAAACATAGAGTGGAATTTTATGTTGTCCTTGCCCATAAATTGCACATAGTGGCAGTTTTCTCCGCCATGCCACCAATCCGCCCAGTTTTTATTCGCAGCTTGGGATATTGAAACATATCCCCACGGCGCGTCGAACCAGACATAAAAGACTTTGTTTTCATAGCCCGGTTTGTTTACCGGAATTCCCCACGAAAGGTCGCGCGTCACAGATGGGTCTGGTATTTCTTCGGTCAGATATTTTTTTGTCGCGGCGATTGCGCCGCGCGGCCAGCCGTTTTTTTCCATATTGTCGGCCAGCCACCGTTCCAGCTGCGGCTTTATCTTGTGCGCCAGATAAAACAGATTTTTCGTAGGGCGCATTTCAACCGGCCCGCCGGTGGCGGATGACCGCGGATTTATCAGCTCGTTTGGCTCGTACACAGCATAGCATTGGTCGCATTGGTCGCCGCGCGCGTTTTCGTATCCGCATTTCGGGCATGTGCCTTCTATCTGCCGGTCCGCCAGAAACATTTTGTCTTTGACGCCGTATGGCTGCAAGGTTTCCCGTTCTTCTATAAATCCGCCGGAATCCAGTCTGGAAAAAAGGCTTTGAACCAGCCGTTGCTGAAATTTTGTGTGCGTGCGGCCGTATCCGCCGTCAAATGACATATCGAAATCCTGCATGGACTTTTCATGCAGCGCGCGGTACTTGTCCACATAGTCTTCGACCGACAGATTCTCTTTTTTCGCGCCGACGATTGACGCTGTGCCGTGATCGTCGGAACCGCACACAAAAAGAACATTTTCGGCCCCGTATTTGGCGCGTGTGAACCGCGCGTAAATGTCCGACGGCAGAAAACAGCCGACCATATGCCCGATGTGCAGAAAATTGTTCACATAAGGCAATGCGGACGTTATCAGGAATTTCTTTTTCATAAAAAGCCTCGCTTTATTTTAAATGAGAGTGTAGATGGTAAATCATATAGTGTAAACAAAAAAGTACAAGAGGATATTATGCGCGCCCGCGCATCATTCGGCCAGAGAAAATAAAAAGTTTGTATGTCATTTTGGTCTGTTGCCCCCTATCCGAAATGTCAAGGACGCGAAATGTGGTGGGTGATATTGGGCTCGAACCAACGACCTTTACGATGTCAACGTAACGCTCTAGCCAACTGAGCTAATCACCCATGCGACCCAGATTATAACAAAGCCGAAAATAATTGCAAATAATTTGTATGCGGATTCGGTCAAACGCCCGTCGCCGCAGTATTTTTATTTTGCCGGCGCGATAATTATTGATTTTGTTTTCTCGTCCGGCCTGGACTTGCTTTCCAAAGAGCCTTTGTCCCCGATAATCGCGATTATTCGGGAAAATAATTCAGGAACAATTTCCTTGCCCTGCGCCAGAACAAGCTTTGGCCCGTGGGTCATGACCGCGATTTTGACCTTGTCGCCGTTTTCCAGGAATTCGAAGACTTTCTTCATTTTGATATTCAAATCATTGTCTTCGATGAAAGGCTTTACCCAGACCTCTTTCATTTCCGTGTTTTTTTGATTCTTGCGCGCTTCGTTGGCTTTCTTTTTCTGTTCGTATTTGAATTTTCCATAATCCATGATTTTTACAATCGGCGGCATTGACGTCGCATTGATTTCAACCATGTCCAGCCCGTCGGAAACTGCCATTTGCAACGCCTGCGGCGTTGGCATTATGCCCAGATTCTGGCCGGTGCTGCTGATTACTTGAACGCTTTTTGCAAAGATTTTATTGTTTATGCGGGGGCCGAGGTCCCTACGCGCATCACGATTAAATATAGGTTTAATTGTAAGCTCCTTAATGTAAATTCAAGGAATATTATTAAATATATTTTGCAGATTTTCAACAAGTTTCGAGAAACGCGGCCAGTTTTTGCAACGCGCTCCATACATCTTTTTTGCTATCCGGTTTCAACAGAAGGTAATTTGGGTGGAAAATCGGAATTATGAATTTGCAGAAATCCATGTTCTGCAAACATGCTCCATGATCTTTCGGCAGCCTTGCGCCGGCTATTTCGATTGCGGCCAAAGTGCCCAGGGTCAGTATTGCTTTCGGATTCGCCAAAGATAAGGCTTTTTCTAAAAAGGGCTTTGTCAAATCAAGCTCTTCCCTGGTCGGCGTCCGCCCGCCCGGGCTGCGCCAAAATACAAGCGGCATGATTGAAACCGTGTCGCGGCTGAGATTTATGGCCGCCAGCATCTTGTCCATTAATTCGCCGCCGGCGCCGGTAAGAATTTGCCCGCTGTCGTCGTCGTCAGCGGACGGCATGTCCGTGATTATCAGCAATTTGTCTTGACCGGGTGTTTTTGCAAAATGAGGCGGAACCACATTCTGCGCGAATTGTTTCAACGGGTGATTGAAGTTTATAATGGCGTCCGACAAATTTTGCAATGAATCGGCGCCGCCGGCCGCGTCTTGCGCGGCGGATAGACTGACGGGCGCCGCCGCCGGAACGGATGCGGGAGCGTGCGCGGGTTTTTCTTTCTGGCGACTTTTATGAGAATTGTTCTTTTCTGGCGGCGGCGCGGCGAACGCGCTTTCTTCCTTCAATTCCCAATTTATCGCGGACAGAGCCAAATCGCGCAAAGAATATAATAATAAAGACATTTATGACACTTGGGCTAACATAATTCAACACATTGCGGAAAGGTTGCAAAATTCGCGGCTTGCGTTCAAGCAAAATCTTTGATTCGTGATTTCAATGTTGTTGGATTGATGGCGATAAAAAACTTCTTAAATATTTGATAGTTTTCCTATCGGGGGGCAAAATCGCAAGAATTCGCGCCATTAAAGTAAAATTTTTGTATTTTTTCTTGATTTTATCAATATTTTGGTATAAACTAAAAAAACAAGCAACAAAATATAAGGGGGTGTTTTAATGAAAGTTAAAAATTTTGCAATCTTGGCTGGTATTGTCGGATTGTTGGCCGCTTGCCGTGGGTCAAATATCGTAGAGCCGGCTGATATGAACGGCCAGAAAGTTTTCTTTGCGTTTGATTCCGCGGAAATTTCCGAAGAAGCGCGCGACAACCTGCTGGGTCAGTCGTTATATCTGAAAAATCATTCGGATACGAAAATCCAAATCGCCGGAAATTGTGATGAGCGTGGATCAACCGAATACAATCTGGCATTGGGCGCGCGGCGCGCGAATTCCGCAAAATCCGTCATTGTGAAAGACGGCGTCGATGCAAAGCGCATATCGACTATTTCTTATGGCAAGGAACGTCCGTTTGCGACCGGAACCGGCGAAGCCGTTTGGAAGCAGAACAGAAACGCGACCACAACCGTCAAATAATAAAAAGCCGGCAATCGCCGGCTTTTTTGTTATTAATAAATGCGCCGCCTGATCCGGGCGGCGCGTTCTTATATTATATTTTTGCAAATATGCCCGCAGCGAACGCCGGTGTGGCAGAAGATTTTGTATCCGGCCTTGCGGGCCTCATCGCAAAAGAAAAGATCTTCGCTAAGCACGTACCCGTTGTCATAATTTATATACCGGAACCATGTCTTTGTCGGCATAGCGCGGAACACGTCCGTTTTTATAAGGGCGCAGCCCATTCCGCCGCCCCTGATCTCCATGACCATGTCTTCTGGCAGCTGACTTATGCTTATGTTGGTTTCGTTCGTATAATCCGTTTCGGACATGCGGAATAATTCTGTCTGGCCGCTGCTTGAAAACTTGCGCGGATACCATCCCAAGATTATATCTTTTCCGGCGGCAAAAAGCTTTACCAAGGCGTCGCACGGAAGGATATTGTCCGAATCCGTCATCAAAACATAGTCGAATTCATCGCCTATCGCCCGCTGTGCTATCTGGTTTCTTGCGCGGGCGCAATCATATCCGCGCACAAAATCAAAATATATGCATGAATTTTCCAGATGATGCAAAAACCACAAGGACTTGAAGCAGTCGGGCTCTATGTTTTCAAAAGTCGGCACCGCGATAAGAACTTTCAGCATATTCCACCTTTTTAAACTGAGCTGTATTATATTCGGAATCTTAAATACGACAAAGTTCGAATTGGTCTATAATATAACAAAAACCATGTTGCAAAATTGGCTGCTCAGAGTAGAAAATAGGCGGAAAAATATGATTCAGAAGTTCAAAATAAAATCTGAAAAAATCAGCTCCGCAAAAACACAGCGCGGCAATATATACCTGTAATTTAAAATGCGGTCTTACCAGACAGGCTGAAATCCGCGTAATTCCCCGTATTTTTTTACCGGCATTCAGGAACCGCGATCAAATTTCTGATAGGGTTCTTTTTTTGTCTTGCATGATTTGATGACATTTTCTTACATATTTCGGAATTGAAATTTTTGTATATCAATATTGATTGAAAGACAATTTTCCGTCGCGGTCAATAATTCTTTTTTGATAAAAACAGACAACTGGTATCTTATGTTTGCGAGGCGGAAAATGCATGTATGCATTTGCAGATTTTTGACATCAAAAACATATTTGAATAATGTTTTGTTAATTAATAAAAAATCAATTCTTTTGGCTTGCGATTTTTTAAAGCAACTGTTTGCGGGCCGAGTTTTTTATTCATCCGACCCGTATTTTTGGAAGATGATGGCAAGACCGTTAGTGCGTTTGAAAAGTAAGCGCTGAAAAAAGCTATTGGGTCGGTTTGCAAATGCCGCCGGATAAAAAATTTTTTGCAAAATATCAGCCTGTTATAGTTTTGCGCTAAAAGATATGATAATAAAAAACTAACGAAAACACCGGCATTGTCTAAGGTTTATTTGCTAAATATGGCGGTTTCCTAGTGTTTTTTATAATTCCGGCCATAAAATCTTGCAAAAAGGCCGGTAAAATAACATCTTTGCAAGGAAAAATGTTGTTTTACAGCACGGCGGTATAGTTTCTGATATAAAAATGGTCAAAAAGGCCGGCAAAAAATAAATTTTCATGTGAAACAGCCGGTATTTTGTTGTTTTGATTTAATTTTTAAAAACGACTATTAGTCGTTTTATATTTTCATTTTTGATTTCATTTCAATCAAAACCGGCATAGAGATATTTTTATCAGCAGCTCTGTTAATCAAGCTATTTAATGCTTGAATTCCTTCAATTGTTCCGGTGATTTCCGTATTTGTTGCGATTGCAACGCCGGCCGAGTAATTGCGGCTAGTTTTTGATGTCGCTGATAAAAACAAGTCCCCTATTCCGCATAATCCAAGGAAACTATCGATTTTTGCGCCCGATGCAAGCCCTAAATTAACGACTTCATTCCAAGCACGGGTAAAAATCAGCGCCTTTTCGTTTTCACCGCTTGCCTTTATGCTGGAATAGCCGGAAATCAGCGCAATGGCATTCTTTCCGATTCCGCAAATTTCTGTCCCGATTATATCATCTGAAATTTCCAAATATAATTTATTCAATATATGTTTCCCGATGTCGACAGCGGCGGCAGTGCCGGCCAATGTGCTGCCGGTTGGCAGGCCTTGGGCGACTTCTTTCGCAAACTGCGGGCCGGATAATACGCCAAAATCAAGGCATTCTGGCAATTCTTCCGCAAGTATTTCGGACATAATTTTATCACTGGCCGGCTCCATTCCTTTTGTGCAGATAATTACCGGCTTTCCCCGATAAAAATCATGACTTTTCTGCAAGGTTTTGCGAAAATGAGCCGCCGGCGTCGAAACCAGCCAAACATCAGCGGCCGAGAGTTTTTTTATTTCTTTTGTGATTTTAATTTTGATTGGCATATTTACGCCGTCGAATTCGGCATAGCTACCATCATAAGACCATAATATTACATCATTGCCGGCTTTTTCTGCTATAATTGCAAGCGCCGTGCCCCATGCCCCCGCGCCAAGAATTCCGGCAATCATTTTGCGTTCCTTTCAGTCATTTGTCCTTGATGATTTTGCTCAATTTTTTTTCTAATTTCGGAACAATGGCAAGCCCGTCGTCAGACAAGTCGATCGCGCGCAAATAAGCGTCTTTCGCAAGCTTTGTATTGCCCAGCTCCAAATACAAATCGCCCAGCTGTTCAAACAAAGCAGAGCAGGATTCTGACACTTGCCCTACTCTTTCAATAAGCTCCAATGCTGATGCGGCGCCTTCTTTTGCCCTCACCGCCATGCCCAGCACATTCCAAAACTCCACATCAGTCGGGTTTTTACGCACCAAAGCGATCGCGTATTTATAGGCTGTTTCCAGCTCTCGTTTTTGAGCGGACCATATTTTGGATTGCATAGCCAGAATATTGGCATCAACGGGCAAAATATCAGCCGCGTCGCGTATATCGGACTGCGCGGATTCCATATCGTCGAACATAAAATAAATATTTGCGCGGCTTTTTAAGAAAAAAGCTTTTCCCTGGTCTGTCAGGTTGTCGTTTTTCAGCGCGAGGTCGACAACTCGCAAAGCTTTGTTTTTATCGCCTTTCTGCACATATTTTGCCACCAGTTTTGCAACTGCGGGAACAAACAAAGGATTTGCCTGGACCGCGATTTCCAATTTGTCTATTTCATCGGTTTTCTCAGCCAGTCTTGTCAGAGCGAATGAATAAAAGGGGCTTTTCGGGTCAATCGAGTTGAAATATTTCTCGTAATCGCCGCCATTATTGAAGAAATATTGTCCGATGTAATAATTGACAGCGTTATTTTCTTCGGTTTTCTGCGATATTTCCGCAAGGCGCAGCATAAGAATCGAAAGATCGGAATACATCATGATCTGCGTATGGGACACATTCTGGACAAGACCAAAAGCCAATGCGTTGCGATATCCGCCGTAATCCGACCAATCTGGAGAAATTTTCACATTAAGCATGTACATGCCGCCGGGACGTTCTGTAAATTCTTTTTTAAGCTTTTCCGCCGCGTCAAACATTTTGTTGTGTTTATAAAAAGCGATCATGTACAAATAATCGTTTACATTGATAAAATCCACACTGACTTTTCCGAATTGCTTCGCGGCAAGCTCCGGCTTGTTTGTTTCGGCATAAATCTGCCCGCGGACAAAGGATTTCCATGAATCGTTTGTTTTAAGCTTGCTTATGAACTTTAAAGATTCATCTGATTTGCCCAAAGCGACGCCAGACCAGATGCGAAGAGGCGCCATTATTAAAGAATCGTCTTTTTTATGCTTGGCATATACAGATTTCCAATCATCTTTCCGCAGCAGATATGCGTCATGAATCAATTGTGATGCCGTGCCGGTTTCTTCCTTGAAAGAACCCGGGTTTTCCAAGACATTTCCGCTTAAAAAACCCGATAAAATCACGGTATTGCCGACAATGGGAATATCTTTGTCTTGCAATGCGGCCGAAAATTCGACGGCTTTTTCGAAGTCATTTATATAAAGAGCGTGCTGGGCGGCAAGGAAAGCGCCGTATTTATTCGCTTGATATTCATAGCGCAAAGCGTTTGTTTTAGCATAATCAAACGGCGAAAGAAAATAGCCCATCACAATTACGATGACAAGCGGGCATAAGATTGAGAATAAATTTTTTATTTTGCTCATAATTCCATTATGCTACAATAAATCAAATGAATAATAAAGAAAAATTTGAAAAATATGCCGATTTGCTGCGCGAATGGTCGCATAAAATTAATTTGGTTGCGCCCAGCACTTTGGAGTGCATAGAACAACGGCATTTTGCGGATAGCGCGCAGCTGGCGGAATATTTGCCGTCAAATGTGTTAATTGCGGACTTGGGGGCAGGGGCGGGTTTCCCGGGCGTTATTCTGGCTATATTGGGTTGGGAAGTCATTGCGATAGAATCAATCGGCAAAAAAGCGAATTTCTTAAAGACTCTAAAAACTGAATTGGATTTGCCAAATTTGACTATTTTTCATGGTCGCGCCGAGGATTTTATAAAAAACCTTAAAAAGACCGGTAAAAAGCTTGTTTTTAGTGCGCGCGCATTTGCGCCGCTTGTCAAAATTTTAGACTATGTCGCACATACAAAAAGCCGGCTTTTTCTATTAAAAGGCCGGGATATTGATACCGAAGTTTTAGCTGCAAAACAGAATTACACTTTTGATTATAAATTATATCCGTCAAAAACCGGCGACGGCTTTATAGTTATTATTGATAAAGTCAGTCAGAAAAAAATAGCATGACATATTCTTATGAAATAAGATATATTGCATTGGTTTTACTGTATTTATTAATAAGTTTTTATTTTATAACAAAAGTCTTCTTGACTGTATCGTTTGTATTTTATATCGTATATCCGAAATACGGAAATAATGATAATGACAAAGATAATTGCGTTTGCTAATCAAAAAGGCGGGGTAGGCAAGACAACTACCGCGATAAATATTGGCGCATCGCTGGCCGCAATCAAAAAGCGGGTTTTATTGATTGATTTAGATCCTCAGGGAAATGCCGGAACCGGTCTAGGATTTATTCGCGCGGCGCATCCGCAGAATGTTTATGGGGTTATAATGGGTACCGCGAGCGCCGCCGATAATATTTTATCCACGGCTGTGCCCGGGCTGCATATTTTGCCTTCCAATCCGTCTTTATCTGGCGCCGAGGCGGAGTTGCTGGACATGGACAACCGCGAATATCGTTTGCGGGATTCATTGGGGCAGGTCAGGGAGCATTATGATTATATTTTGCTGGACTGTCCGCCGGCCTTGGGGTATTTGACTTTGAATGCTTTTACGACCGCCAATTTTGTGATTGTTCCATTGCAGTGCGAATTTTTCGCTCTGGAAGGCGTCCAGCATTTGGTTAATACAATAAGCGAAGTTCGGAAAAACTGGAATCCAGAGCTGGAAATCCTGGGCGTTTTGCTGACAATGTATGACAAACGTTACGGCCTTACAAAAGCTGTGGAAGAAGATGTTCGCGCGACATTTGGCGACAAAGTGTTCAAAACCGTGGTGCCGCGCAATGTTCGCGTTTCCGAAGCGCCCAGCCATGGAAAACCGGCTTTATTTTACGACTTCAATTCTTCCGGCGCGCAGGCTTATTTGCGGGTGGCCACGGAAATCGTCAATGCGGGGGCCGGCGGGCCGGCGGGCGGCGATTGACAATATATACAAGGCAGAGCCGGCAGATGTTTTGCATCTGTCAAAAACAGGCGCTTGTCAAATGAAAAGGATTTTATTATGAGCAAATTCGGACTCGGCAAAGGTTTGGCGGAATTAAAGGCGGAAATGGGAAATATTCCCGATATTTCTGTTTTGACCGGCAGCGAAAGGGTGGCGGTTAGACAAATTCCGCTTGTGCAGATTGGCGCGAATCCCGATCAGCCTCGCAAGACTTTTACAGAAAATGAATTAGAGGATTTGGCGGCCTCCATCAAAGAAAAGGGCGTTTTGCAGCCGATATTGGTGCGCGCGGTCAAAGGGCGCCCGCATGCTTATGAAATTGTCGCGGGCGAGCGGAGATTCCGCGCCAGCAAAATGGCCGGACTGGCGGAAATACCGGCGCTTGTCAAAACACTGACAGATGATAATGCGCTGGAGCTTGCGCTGATTGAAAATGTGCAGCGCGAAAACCTGAATCCGATTGAAGAAGCATCGGCATATAAAAATCTGATGGAAAAATGCGGTTATGAATTAACCGATGTTTCGCGCATGATAGGCAAATCGCAAAGCCATATCAGAAATATGATGAGATTGCTGGATTTGCCAAATAAAATCAAAGAAATGGTGGGGCAGGGCGCTATTTCCGCATCGCATGCGCGCACAATCGCGGTTGCGGAGAATCCGGAGAATCTGGCGCGTGAAATCATTTCAAAAAATATGTCGGTGGCGGAAACTGAGAAAAAGGTAAAGGAATCCGCCCGTTCTGCAAAAAGCCGGTCTTTTTTATCAAATTCAATGCCAAAGGCCCAGGTTCGGGAAATTGAGTCAAAGATAAAGAACGCGCTGGGCGCGACCGTTCGCCTGCGTGAAAAAAAAGGCGGGGCGGGCGAGATAATCCTGGCCTTTGAAACCCGCATTCAGATGCGCGAACTGGTGGACAAACTGACGAAATAATAAATCGCATTTTTAATGTTTTTTTATTTTGACGCTTGCATTGTTTCATAAAAATAAATAATATCAATATCATGTTGACAAAAAACATGTATATTAAAATCTTGAAGTCAAGCGACCTGGAAGTAATGGTCGGTTTGCAAACACGGGTTTTGGCGGCTTTGGAAAATGATTATTTTCTGAAATGCCGGAGTGTTGCCGACTGGCGCATGATGCTGGGCAGCGAAGATTATGTTGTCTATGGAATCTATGACAAGGATCGGCTGATCGCCAGCGCTACGATACATTTTCCAAATGGCGTGGATTATCGCGATATTCCCGAGTTCTCGCCGGTTCCGGACGAAGAATTGGCGATTTTCCAAGCCGTCATGGTTGACAAGGATTACCGCAGAATGGGATTGATGCGCGTATTGCAGGATCTTCGCAAAGGCGCCGCGATAAGGCGCAAGCGCGGAAAGATAATATGCAAGATATCAGCGGATAATTTGATCAGCTGCAAAAATGCGATAAATTACGGCTTTCATGCGGTCAAAGTCGCGCCGGACGACAGCGGGCATAACAAGATGTATTTTATCAAGAAATTAAACCTCGCACAGGGCTTTTTAACTAAATAAAGATAAAAAGCCGGCATAATCTGTTCTTTTAACTGTTTTATTGACCTGTATAATAGCAAGTTTGCATAAATTGCCAGTTTCCTGAATAATCGCTGCCATTAGGCGGCGAGGCATAGCATTTGCTTATTGTGGTATTATCTCCCGCGACGCTGGTTCCGCCTGTCGGGCAAATCTCGCAGCCGGAAGTTCCATTATGGCTTAATCCATAATACCCCGCCGCACAACGATAGGTGGTTGAAGAGTTGCAAGTATTGCAGCTGCACGATTTGGTTGTCTTTTTCTGGTATCCTGTCCCGTATGCGCTCCAATCCGCATCGCTGGTGCAATTCATGCAGCCGGTGCAATTCGACTGGCAAATATTAAAATTAAAGGTGCAGCCGCTATAATTGATACTTTTTTGCGTCAAAACATAATTGGTTTGGCAAGAAGTGCACGTTATAACAGCAATACCGCCATCGAGATTGTAGCAGTTTTTTGAATAATACAAACAACCTGAAAGTTCAGGATTTACATCTCCGCCAACAGTAGTGGGGAAATAGTAGTCATTGATAACCGTTTCGCTGCCCATGCAGGCTAACGGGTTTGTGCAAGATGATGCGGCAACGCATTGTCCGGTGATAAGAATTAACATGAATCCAAGAAAAAAACCACCCTTTGGATTAGGCATATCGGGGGGTTCAAAATGTCGCAGAAATCATGGATTTTAAAAAATAAAAAAATGCCTAAAATAAACGGTGGTTTAGATTAGGCATACATCTTTTGAAGCTATTCTATTGCTTTTTCATGGTTTTAGTCAACTAAATTCGTATAAAATATTTGAATATTATTCATTCGTACCTCAGGCTGTCTATCGGATTTAGTTTTGCGGCTTTTATAGCTGGCATAACGCCGGACGACAAGCCGACTACAATCGCCACGCTGACCGATAAGACCACGGGCCAAATGCTGAACGGAACGTTATATTCCAATATCAGTCGTCCGACCCCTTGCGATAATCCGACCCCCAGCAGCAGACCGGCCATGGATCCGATAAAAGAAATTAATATAGATTCGGACAAAAACTGAATGATTATGTGAATTTCGCGCGCGCCGATGGCTTTTCTTATGCCTATTTCCCGCGTGCGCTCCGCCACCGACACCAACATCATGTTCATGATTCCGATAGAGCCGACCAGCAGCGAAACACCGGCAATCGCAATAAGCAGCAGTTTCATATAACCGGTCACAGTATTCATGGTTTCCATAACCTGTTTCATATCCATGATTTGAAAATCGTCCTCGTCCGTGTCTTTCAGTTTATGGCGTTCGCGCAGGATTGCCGTTATCTGCTCGGTCGCCAGCACATTGTCGGCGTCCGCATAAAGCTTCAGCGAAATCATGCCGACGCTTTCTGGGAAACGGCTGCCCTGCAATCGCTTTTTCAAAGTGGTCAGGGGGATTATTATCATGTCGTCCTGACTTCCCATTGCGGAATCTCCGCGCTCTTTGGTAACGCCGATAATCACAAAAGGAGTGTTTTGCACGCGTATAATCTCGCCCAGCGGATTTTCTGGCAAATCCAGCTCTCGGGCTGTTTTGGGTCCGATTATGGCGTAAGTGGACCCGTTGCGCACGGCAGACATGTCAAAAAAAGTGCCTTTTTCGATTTCTATATTCTGAACGGACACATAATCCGGATAAGCGCCCACCATGCTGGAAGACCAGTTTTTGTTTCCATAGATGATTTGTGCGGCGGCGTTTTGTATCGGGCTGACCGCGGCGACATCCGGCAGGCTGGCGATTACATCGGAATCGGAAATTTTCAATGTCTGGCGGTTTCCTGTTCTGACGCCGCCCGTTTGCGCCGCGCCAGCGCGAATCATGATTGTGTTCGTCCCCAGCGCCGAGAATTGGTCGCTTATCTGCTTTTGCACGGTTTCGCCGACCGCGACCATTATCACCACGGCCATAACGCCTATAATGATGCCCAGGACGGTCAGAAAAGACCGGATTTTATTTCCGCTGATGGACAGCCAGGATTCTTTCAAGATATCGTTAAAACTCATTTTTCAAAACCATGTTTTTTTATTGCGCCCGTCAGTTGTTTTTATAAATTCATTTCGTTTTTCGGGATTTTCCCGTCATAGTTTATGCGTCCGTCCCGGATATGAATCAGGCGGTCGGAATACTTCGCGATATCGAATTCATGGGTAATCATGACGATTGTGATGCCCATATCATTGTTAAGCTTTTTGAAGAAATTCAAGATTTCATTGCCCATTTTGCTATCCAGCGCGCCGGTCGGCTCGTCAGCCAGGATAAGCTTTGGATCGCCGGCCAGCGCGCGCGCGATGGCCGCGCGCTGCTTCATGCCGCCGGACAGCTGGGTCGGCAGGTATGTTTCAAAACTGTCCAGCCCGACGCGTTTCAGCATTTCGCGCGCGCGGCGGACGCGTTCGTCCATGTTCATTCCGCGGTACATCAGGGGCAGCATCACATTGTCCAGAACCGACCGCTTAGACAGCAGGTTGAAGTTCTGAAAGACGAATCCGATATGCTCGTTTCTTATGACGGCCAGCTCGTCGTCGGTCATATTGGTGATGTCTTGGCCGTAAAGCTGATATGTGCCGGATGTCGGAGTGTCCAGCGCGCCGATTATGTTCATGCAGGTGGATTTTCCGCTGCCGGACGGCCCCATTATTGAAATAAATTCGCCGACCTTGATGTCAAAGGTCAGGTCGAACAAAACCTGCTGGCTGCCGCCCATTTCTATGGGGAAGCTTTTGCAGATTTTGTTCATTGAAATAATGTTTTTCTTTGGAGGCATTTTATCTCCGTCCGTCGGCCATGCCGCCGCCGCCCATTCTCATTCCAGTGTTGCCGGTTGCGGCCTGGCCGAGTTTGCCCGTGATTATTTTATCGCCGTTTTGCAAGCCGTCGGCGATAATTTCCGTTTCAGTCGCCGTAATCAGACCCTTTCCATAAGGAACCAGGATTACTGTCTTGCCGCGCTCTATCGCCAAATGCGTTTTTGGCGTGGCATCGCCAGGATTATCAACTATTCCGTTAAAAGTGCGGGTCAGAAACGCCGAATTCGGAGATTTCCAAACATCGTTCTTTTCATTTATCATGATCGTCACAAAAGCCGTCATTCCGGGCATAAGGCGCAGATCGGAATTATCCAGGTTTATTACGACGGTATAAATGACGACATTTGAAGAAGTTGTCGGCGACAGGCGGATTTGCCGGACTTCGCCGTTAAATATCTGACCCGGGTAGGCGTCCACGGTGAATGTTACAGACTGTTTTTCCTTTATCATTCCAATATCAGCCTCGGACACGGAAGTTTCAATCTGCATCTGGGACAAGTCTTCGGCAATTTCAAACAGATCGGGCGTCTGAAAGCTGGCGGCAACCGTCTGGCCTTTGTCCACCTTGCGGGAAATTACAGTTCCGTCCACCGGAGATATAATGGTGGCATAGCCGAGATTGGTCATCGCTCGGTCGTATTGTGATTGAGCGCGTTTTACCGCTTGTTCCGCCTGTTCGTAGTTTGTTTGCGATTGCTCCATTTCCGCGCGGGCGATAAAGCCGTCGGAATAAAGCGTCTTGTTGCGGTTAAATTCGTTTTTGGCGTAGTTGCGCTGGGATTCGCTGCTGACCAGCGATGCCTTGGCCTCATCAACCGACGCCTGCAAGACCAGGGGATCGATAGTCAGCAGAACATCGCCCTTTTTGACCTTGGAATTGTAATCGACGAATATTTTTTCAATATTGCCGCTGACTTGGCTGCCGACCTTGATTGTATTCAGCGGGCGGATTTCTCCGGTTGCTGTCACAACCTGGCGCAAGTTGCCGCGCGTAATAGCGACAGTGGCATATTTGTTTTCATTTGTTCCGGAACCGCCAAAAATAAAGGTCAAAGACAAAATGGCGAAAATCAGAATCAGCAGCCACCATTTAAGGCGCCAGATTTTTTTCAAAATCTTTCCCGCAAATCCTTTTTTCTTTATTTTTTCTTCGTTATTTTTTTTCATTTACTGTCTCCTATCTCCGATTTTATATCACCGATGGCCAGCGCGACAGCGGCGCGCTTTGTGAATAAGTCGTATTTTGCGGCGTTGTTCTGCTTTTGAGCGCTGGCCAGTTCGCCTTGAGCCGTCTGCCAGTCCAGCATAGTCGCGCGGCCGACCTTGTACATTCCGGCCGTTACTTTTTCGCTTTCGGTTGCAGATTTTAACAAAGTTTCTGTCTGGCGCAGCACGGTCTGGGCGGTTTTATAGTTCTGGTATGCGGTGAATATGTCCAAAGCCACCGAATCGACGGCCGCCCGCTCAGTTTCTTTGGCGCGGTCATAGTTCGCTTCGGCCGCCCGCATCCCGTATAAATTCGCAAAGCCCGCGAAAATAGGCATGGATGCGCGAATTCCGACGCTGCCGCTTATCTTGTCAGTTCCCGGATTATAGGCGCTGGACGAAACATCATTGTATGATATGGAGCCTGTTGCGGAAATACTTGGCAGATTGCTTAAAAAGACGCTGTTGCGCCGGTGCCATGCGGCATCTTTGTTGGCGGTCGCGCGCAGCAAGTCCGGCCGAGATTTTTCGGCGGCGTTTATCAGCTCGTCAATGCTTTTATTTTCTGTTGATTTTCCAAAATCGGACGGCATGTCCGCGATTTGTATATTTTGGTTTGCCGGAAAGGATAATTTGGAAAGCAGAGTGCCTTTGGCCACTTCGCGATTGTTTTTCGCGCGCTCTAATTCCAAATCCCGACTGGCAAGCGTGGTGTCCGCCTTTAAGACATCAGCTCTGGCGACGCTGCCGGCCTTGAATTTTTTATTTGCGGTGTCCAGCGCGGTTTGCGCCACTTTTTTCAGCGACTCTGCGGTCGCGACATCCGCGTCAGCTGTCAGCAGCGCGTAATAAGCGCCTATGACGCCATAGACATAATTTTGAACTGATTCATCATAATCGAATCCTGTGGAGCGCCATACGGCGGCCAGCTGATTCAGATCCGACAATCGTTTGCCGAAATCGAAAATCAAATAAGATGCGGACAAAGACGCGCTCTTAGTCCATTCGTCAGACCATTCTTTGTTTTGATAGTTTTTTGTCATGCTGGCGCTGGCTGAAATATTGGGCAGATAAGGCGCGTATCCCGCGTTCTTGTTCAGGCGCGCGGCCTCCAAAGCCAGGTATGATGCCGATGTCTGCGGATTTCTGCAAAGTCCAAGCTCAATGACTTGTTGCAAGGAAAGCTCTTCAACCGGCACATTCTTCTGCGAATAGCAATCTGATGCCGCATTTGCCGCAAAAGAACAAAGGACAAAAAATAAAGAATAAAAAAAACTGCTTGGTTTCATAATAATCCTCTCCATTCGCGAATTATATCACATAAGTTTTTAGATTTTTATTAAAAATTATTAATTGCCCGGTATTTTATAGACAAAAATTATATTTTATATAATATATTTTGATATTTTGTCAAAATGTATTATAATGTAATCGAACGCATTGGGATTATGTGTCATGGGGAGTTTTGACTTTTAAACTCCGCGACACTGGTTTCTAGTATTCTTCTTTAAAAATAATTCTGTGGAGAGAGGGTCAACAACGGAGTCTATAAATGGCAATCACTATACCAAAACAACCTAAATCAACCTATGATGATGAAGGAAATTATATCTACAACGCAAAGTTCCTTTCCGGCAGAATCGCGCGCTATAATAAAATTGTTGCATCCGCCGGCGCGGATTCAAACAACGCGGCCAGCTTTCGCAAACGCGAGGCAAATGTGCTTGATGCGTATAGCAAAGGGAAAATTGACATTGATCCGGCGGCATACAGAGACTTTGTTGATTATCTCAGAACTTTTGGATTTGATGAAAATGGGAATCCGACGTCTGCCGCTGAATTGGCATACGCGCGGCTGGAATATGATTTTTTCGAATTAAATCAAGCGGGCCGGCAAATCTCGGAAGATAAAATTGAGGATGTTCGCGCGGAAATCCAAAAATTCCGAATCAGATCGCCTTATTCCGACGGGAATCAATTTATTCTTGATCGCGTTGCCGCCGATGTTTATCACGATATGGGCATAATCAGCGATGAAGACCACGCAAAGTCCGGCGAAAAGGAAACTATTGAGGTTCTGGGCAAGATTCCGGATTTACAGGGCGCGCAGGCGATCGAATTTTCCGAACGATTCATCGATCGCATTGCCGGAAATGAGAATTTGTTCAATATGGCTCCGCCTGCGGCTTTGGCAAATGCCTATGAAGGAACCAAAGAAAGATTGAAATCCGGCGCGGGCGACAAAGATGTCTTGCAAGCGCGGCTGGAAAAACTGGCGGCGCGGATAGACGAATTGACCGATAATTTTTCCTCAAATTCCTCTTATTATTTTGCAGACCAGACTAATATCGCCGATGTGTATGACGGATACAACAAAATGTTTGCGGCGCGCTCTGTTGATTTGGATGCTGAAAAGGATTCCGCAAAAATCCGGCGAATTGAGGAAAACAAAAACAATCTTGAAGAATTTATCAAAGAATATGACGAGCGCTGGGGTTTGAGCGAAGTGTCAGAGAGCGACGCGCCGAAGCTGGCAAAAAAATGGGACGAATTAACAAAGAGAATCGGCGACGCAAAAGTTTCAGAAGACACATTGAAACTTGCCGCCAAATATAAATTCTTGGACGAAAACGGCAGGCCCGTGCCGCAATTCTTTGATGGCAAGGGCAAAGAATCCGCCGATTATAAGCATGGATATAAACTGAACTCCAACGGTCGTCTGAACCGCGTCATAGACTTGGCGCGGCATGACATCGCCATGCAGAATGTCGCGAAGAAAGATGCGGCTGATGATGAATTTCTGGAAAAAGAACTGAATGACCGCATACCATTCAAGCTGTTTGAAATCGACACTGCCGACAAAGTTATGCGGGGCGCGCTGGAAAATCCGGAGCAATTCACAGACCCGCGGTATCTTGAAAAATTTGTGGCAGATTTGGGTGTCAATGGCGGCGAGATTTCCAATACCGGGTACCAGGCGGCAATGGACGCGCAGGTTAATCAGACCGGCGGATGGGCATCGCGCTTAAAGGCGAGGCTGAAAAGCGGCTCGCAAAAAGCCGGAAGCTTTTTCAGCAAGGTCTTTAACCCGATAAAAGATATTGACAAGCGCGCCGAAGATCGCACGGCCGGCAGCCCGCCGGACAAGCGCAAAAAACGGATAGAATTTTTCATGAGAATTCTGAAAGGATTCGGCAGCGCGTTTCTGGTCAGCGCCGCGATTACCACAATCGCGACTGCCGCCGCAGCGGTATCCGGGGTCGGCGTTGCGGCCGCCATCGCCGCAATCGGCGTCATGACCGGCATTGTCATGGGGGCGGTTCAGATTAATAAATGGCGCAAGGCACAGCAGGCGGCGGGACGGCCGGCAGATCTAACTGCGTTTATAAAAGATAAGCGACTGCTTGCGACGCTTGGCACGACTGCGCTGGCTTCGGCAGCGATGATTTTCGGCGCGATCGGATTATCTCATACGGCGATATTGATGGGGTATGGCGCAATGGCGCTAGGCGGTTTCAATAATGCGATTGCGATGTACAAAGATGCAAAGGCAAACGGCATGAGCACCAAAGAAAGTCTGACATGGGCGATTGCGAACGCTGCGGCGATAGTCGGCGGCGGATTCAGCGGCCGCATGGCGGCAAATGCCGGAATACAGGCTTTCAACGAGCGCAATCCCGAAAACACGATTTTCCAAAACAAGGAAACCCATACGGAAATCCGCCAGGAACAACATACGGAAAGCCGCCTGGTTTACAGCGATGACGCGCTGCATAATGCCGAACGAATTGCAAAAATGTGGTACCAGGATAATCCTGTGGAATTGCAGCATCGCGTTGATTTGATAAATCAATATAATGCCGATTATGGAACAGACATTGACCCTTACCGCGCGATTATTCTAAATGCCGATGCCGGCGGCCATACATTTGACAACATGGCGCAGCATATTGATGGCGGCGGCGTGAAATACAGCGGCGGCCAGCATACCGTGCTAACAAGCCAATGGGGCGCCGAGCATGGATTTGATAAAGCGGATTTATCCGCCTTGAAAAACCTGTTTGCGGCAGACGGCTCCATAAATCCCGACGGCATGGATGTCGCAATGCGCGCCGATAATTTCGTGTCCGCAAGAAATGAGGTCGGCGCGGTGTCATCCGGAGATGCGCCGCATTACGACGGAGTATTGCCGCAGAATACATTTGATGCCGATGGAAACCCTGTGTACAACACTTATGCGGATGGCGACAGTGTTTTTCATTCGGAAACAATCACCGTCGTGAATGATATTCCTGTTGATATCACGACTTATTCGCCGGTTGATGTGCCTTGGGGAATGGGGATGTTCGGAATCAGATTTCCGAAAGATGACGCGGCTTTTCAAAAACTGAAAGACCGCGCGGGCGCTATTCTGGATAAAATCGGCGAAAAAGAAATTCCGCCGCTTCCAAAACCAAAGATAGAGGACGAGTTTAAAAAACTGCCCCCGCATAAGGAGCCTTTGCCGTTGCCGGAAGGGCCGAAAATCGCGGGATACCTGCCGGAACATATTGAAAGCCCCGACGAGATGCTGGCGCAGGAATACGACACATTCCACGGCCAAGGCCATTGGGCGAGATTGTCAACAGAGCAGAAAAAACGGTACGAAAACATGGTTCTGGCAGACTTGGAGCAGGAACCAGATCCACAGCAATACAAAACATTGAATGATTATATTTGGCATAGATTGTATGAATTTGATGAAAAGCTGCGGATTATTATCGACCCGCTGGGCAGAAAAAGCAATAAGAAGAAAGAATTCGCCGTCATAGCGAAAACTCGCGAAGATATTTGGAAAAGCAATGCGGATTTCAATAACATGACTTTGCAGGATTTTCAAATAGCGATGTCTTACTCGTATGCGAACAATCATGAAAAAGACGTCCTTCGAATGTCGCAAGACCCGAAAAAAGGGCCCGTGGTGCATCATCGCAGCGACAATCGTTTTTCAAAAGGCATTGTTGTACTGAAAGATAAAATCATTCAGTATGGCGAAAAAATCCGCGAAGAAAAAGAAAAGGCGAAATTGCAAAAAAAGAAACTGATTGAGGAAATGGCTAAAAAAGGCAGTTCCCATTGAGCAATGACGCAAAATAAAAGCATTGAACAAAATTGGAGGCCTGGGTCGGAATCGAACCGGCATACGCGGATTTGCAGTCCGATGCATAACCATTCTGCCACCAGGCCTCGTAAGGCTATTTCTACCAGATAATTATATGTTTTGCAATCGCAAAGTTATAAACGCGGAACCATTGTCGGGCAATTAATCGCCCATTTTAGTTTTGGGTTGCATTATCTGAAATTTTAAATCATAAATCTTGAATGATATCGAGTTTGACTCTTGTCGATTTTCGCAACCACCGTCATGCGCGCATTGAAACATGCGGCCGGAAAAACATAATAATCACAGGACCTAACGGAACAGGCAAGACAGCGATATTAGAAGCGGTGTCCATGTTGGGCGGAGATCGCGGGTTGCGAGGCAGCCCGATGACGGAAATTGCCAATTTTTATGGGTCTGGCGGCTTCAATATTTTTGCAAATCTGGCGGACGATACGGAAATATCCGTGTTTTTTTCCAAAGACGATTCAAATCGCCGCGCAAGAATAGATAATGATAGCGCGCCTTTGTCGGATTTGGGGGCGCATTTGCGCATAGTCTGGCTGACGCCGCATGAAGATAGAGTATTTGTCGATTCGGCTGCTGGTCGCCGGGATTTTTTCGACCGTCTGGTCGCGGCTTTCGACACGCCCCATTCGGGACGCGCGGCAAGGCTGGCAAGACTGCTGTCCGAGCGCGGCTTTGCATTAAAAAGCGGCGCGGATGGCAACTGGTTGGACGCATTGGAAATACAGATAGCTCAAACCGCGGTCGCCGTTGCGGCGGCGCGCGTCAGATATGCGGGCGAGATTAATTATTTCTTGAAAAATTGCGCCGTGTCGGTTTCAGGCCGGATAGAATCACAACTGCTGGACGCCAGCGCGATGGATGCTGAAAAATCCTATTTGGAATATCTGTCGGCAAACCGCTGCTTGCAGGGCGACAAGATGATAATAGACGGCGCGCACAAATCTGATTTCGGCGTGTTTAACAAAATGCTGGATTTGCCGGCGAATTTGACTAGCACGGGCCAGCAGAAATCGGTTCTGATGGATTTGATTTTGGCGCATGCGCGTCTTGTTCGCGCCAAGACGGGCAGGGCGGCGCTGGTTTTGCTGGACGAAGCCGCCGCGCATTTGGACGAGGCTGCGCGCAGTCGCATGTTTGCGGAATTATCCGCAGCCGAAGCGCAAGTTTGGGCCACCGGATTGGATCCGGAAGTTTTTGCGGATATTCGCGGCGCGGCATTTTTTACTTGCGGCTGCGGGACGATTTACCAAATTAATAATTAGCATTAAACAATCATCTATTATTAATATTTTAATTGTAGTGGTTGTTTTTTTGTTATACAATGTAATTTAGAACGCACAGGGATGCGCGTTCGGGGCCTTTAGAAAAGCTCATGGTAAAACGACGCGGTAAAATGCGCGCCGAATCCGCACGACAGCGGCGCAAAAGCGCCTTTTGTTGTATGAACCCCGCTTGGTCGGGGAGCTGCCGGTTATAAAATAGGGAATTCCCAAAGACTGGCGGGGTCATATTTTACCATGATTTTTCTAACTCCCCGGCCGCCATTTCTTGGCGGTTTTCGTTTGAAAAACAGGAGGTTGAAATGTTTAAAAATTTTCTCGCCTTGTCGCGCGCGTTTGTTTTCTGCTGCGCTTTTTATATAATCTGCTTTGCCTGCGCAGTTGCAGGATGCAGAGATACGGAATGGACACATCATCCCAGCGATCCGGGAAACAATCATAACGCGTGGGGCTGCGATTGCAGCGAAAATTCCAGCGGTTATAAAATTCATAAAAAAGGATACGGAACCAAGAATCTTTATGATGGCTCTAAGAATTTATGCGCATTTCCGCAGTATTCAGAGTGCAAAGATACCACAGGATCGAGAGACACATGGATAACCTGCACAGGAAAATGGCTCAAATTTTTCGAGGAGGATGTGGACACATTGCCAAAATATGCCGTGAGTGTTCCGACGGACAACGGCTGGGAATGGAATTGCGAGGAAGGATTTAATAAAAACAGAACCAGTAAGAAATGCGAATGCCCGTCCGGGCAAGTGGTTTTTTCAGAAGCGGTTAAAAAACGTATTATTTTTACAGAGATTACTGTTATACAACACACATGCATAACCGAAGAAATATGCAAGTCCAAGCAGGATTATTGGGTACAAAAAGGGGAATGCGTGAAAATAAAATGGTGTCGCGAAGGATATAATGCGGCTGTTCATGAAAATTACGAAAGCGGCGATTGCATGGATTTCAAATGCAGAGAGGGATTATGCTTTGAATCATCAGGTTCAATCAGCTGCACCGAAACGCAATTCAAATGGGGCGGAACTTACACGGATTCCGTTACCGGCGTTTGCATCAAATGTCCCCAGAACCAGAAAGCAAGCGAAACCGGCTGCGTGCCGCCGACAAAACAGATGACGATGTCGGATATGAAAAATTGCTATAAATGCGACAAAACCGACGAGCTTAAAAACTGCATGCAATTCAAAGGCAGGGCGACTGAAAACGGGGAAATGCTAGCATGCGCCAGATGCTTGAATGATAACGACACGCAGTGCTGGAGATAATCAGCGATGATTATTCATTATTGACTAACGGCCGCAGAATATAATATACTCTGGCCCATGACCAGGATAAATTATCAAGTTTTGCTGGACAACGCGTTGAAGTCGGTAGTAAAAGACGCGCTGATCCACGCCCAACTCAACGGGCTGGGCGACGGGGCGCATTTTTTCATTACTTTCAGAACCCGAGACCCCGGCGTTGTTCTGCCGGATTTTCTGCGCATTCGCTATCCGGACATCATGACGATTGTATTGCAGTATTCATATAACAATCTGAATATTTCCGAAAAGGAATTCGGCGTGCAGCTGACTTTTGACGGTCGGCCGTTTTTTATCAGAATACCGTTCGCGTCGCTGATAGAGTTCAAAGACCCTTCGGTCGATTTTATGCTTTCGTTCCAGCCGTCGTCGCAGCAGGCGGCCGGCAATGATATGGAACTTCCCTTGGACGAGCCGCGCCCGAATCTTTCAGACGGTAAGAAAGTGGTCAATTTGGACGAGTTTAAAAGAAGCAAGGAACAAAGACAAAAGACCGGGGAATAAAAAAATTGCTGCGGCTCAGCCGCAGCTCATTTCCTATTCTTTATTCTTTTTTTGTCTTTAACCAGGTTTCCAGCCAGTGGTTATCGAAATTCAATGTCCGCACATCTTTGTTTTTCAACAAGTTTTGTTGCAGAGAAACTGTGGTTTTCACGCCTTCGATCACAAATTCCTCCAAAGCTCGCTGCGCGCGCATTATGCAGGCCGGCCGGTTGGGCGCATGAACAATCAGCTTTGCAATCATTGAATCGTATGTGGGCGGAATGACATATCCGGTATAAACCGCGGAATCGACGCGAACCCCCAGGCCGCCGCTGGGTGAATACAATGTGATTCTGCCCGGATTCGGGACAAAAGTTTCAGGGTCTTCCGCGTTGATTCTAAACTCGATGGCGTGGCCGTTGGGCACAAGATTCGCCTGGCTGTATCCCAGGCTTTCGCCGGCTGCGATTCTGATTTGCTCGCGCACCAGATCGATTCCATAGACCATTTCTGTGGCGGGATGCTCCACCTGCAAGCGCGTGTTCATTTCCAGAAAATAGAACTTGCCGTCTTCGAACATGAATTCGAATGTTCCGGCGTTTGTGTATCCCATTTTTTTGGCGGCCGTCTTGCAGACTTCTATCATGTCGTCGCGCTGTTTTTGCGTCAGCGCCGCCGCCGGGCATTCTTCCATAATTTTTTGATTTCGTCGTTGCAGGCTGCAATCGCGCTCTCCGAAAATCACGACATTTCCGTGCTTGTCGCCCAAAACTTGGAATTCAATGTGCCTTGGATGCAAAAGCAGCTTTTCCATATACAGAGTGTCGTCGCCAAAGCCGGCGCGCGCCTCGTTTTTTGTCATCTGGAACGCTTCGGCCATTTCATCTGCGGACATTACGGAGCGCATGCCTTTGCCGCCGCCGCCTGCCGATGCTTTTAGCATGACGGGATATCCGATTTTGTCGGCCCAAGAAAGCGCGTCTTCTAATGTCGCGATTTCGCCGTCAGAGCCCGGCACCACCGGCAGCCCGCATTCCAGCGCGGTTTGCCTTGCGTTTACCTTGTCGCCCATTCTGACTATCATGGCGGCGGTAGGCCCGACCCAAATCAGTCCGTGCTGCTCCACTTTCTCCACAAAATCCGCCCGTTCGGACAAAAATCCATATCCCGGGTGGATTGCATCGGAATTAGTCAGCAATGCGGCTGTCAGGATTGCGGATTCGTTCAGGTAGGAATCTTTCGCGGGCGCGGGGCCCACGCATACCGATTCGTCAGCCAAATGCACATGGGTTGCCGAACGGTCTGCGGTGGAATGAACGGCTACTGTCCTGATTCCCATGTCGCGGCACGCGCGGATGACGCGCAGCGCGATTTCCCCGCGATTGGCGACCAAAACTTTTTTAATTTTCTGCATTTTTAAATCACTCGATAATTATCAATGGCTGGTCGTATTCGACGGCAGCCCCGTCAGAGACCAGAATTTCTTTCACCGTGCCGTTGCGGTCGGATTTTATCGGGTTGAAAGTCTTCATTGCCTCAATCAGAACGACAGTATCGCCGGCCTTGATTTTTGCGCCGACGGAAGTAAATGTTTTTGCGCCCGGTTCCGGCGAAAGGTATGCGACGCCGACCATGGGCGAGCGCAGAATGTTTGCATCGTTGCCCGCTGCTTGCGGCGCATCGCCCGATTCTTCGCATTTCGAGTTTTTTGTTTCAGAAAACGAGGGTTGAAAAGTTATAGGTTTTGCATTCTGTTTTGACAAATGAATGTGCTTGCGATAAATCCCGAACAAAAACTGACGTTCCAGATCTAATTCTGTTATTCCCATTTCGTCCATTATTTTAGACATGGACTCCACGGTTGAGCGAAATGACATGTTTGTATCCTTTTAGAGGTTATAAGACTTATAATTTTATCACAATGCAGCATATTGTCAAGGAACCGGATCATAGCCGTATTTTCCGCCCGGCCGGCATCGCATTATGCGTCTTATGCCCAGAAAGCACCCGCGCATAACGCCGTGCTTTTCAATCGCCTGCATGGTGTATTCGCTGCATGTCGGCACAAAGCGGCAGGCGGCGCGCCCGCCTGTGAAAGGGGACACCACCAGCTGGTAGAATCTTATTAAAAATAAAAAAACACTCTTCATGAATCGGTGTTTTTTTCGCCTTTGATATCGCGGGCCGGCACGACGGCCGTTGCTTTTGTTTTCTTTAATGCGCGTTTCATCATGGCGGCGCCCTCGGTCAATGTAGCGTCCAAAATCGCCCGCCTTGCGATAAAAACATAATCCAGATCAGGGTCGAGCAAAGTTTCATTCTTGCGCATCCAGACGCGCAGCAATCGCTTGGCGCGGTTTCTGTCGACAGCCGCGCGGAATGTTTTTTTTGTCGCTATCAGGCCGTATCGCGCATCGCCCGGGAAGATGGTCGGCCTTGTTCTTGCTATGAAGAAATGTGTTGCGACGGCGGGCTCTGTTTCGGATATTGCGAATTCCCAATGTTTTTTCAAAGTGTTTCTCATGGCCTTTATGATAGCCGGTTAAAGGCGGATAGTCAATAGCCGTTGATATTCGGATGTGATGTTTGCAAATTTTCCATCAATTTAGTCAAACCCCTTCTTGATTTTTCCAAGATAAGGTTTTATAGTAGGGGCGATGCTTGCAGGCTTTGGTCAAAAGCAGTGCGATATCAGCGTATGGAGTGGCAAAATGTATAATTGGTTATTAAAGTTTTTTTCAGCCGACATGGCTATTGATCTTGGCACGGCCAATACCTTGATATATGTCAAAGGTCGCGGAATTGTGCTGAACGAGCCTTCTGTGGTCGCGGTCGCCGAAAATCGTTTGCTGGGGCGCAAGGAAATTCTGGCGGTCGGAACAGAGGCCAAGCAGATGTTCGGCCGCACTCCGGGCACGATAACGGCGGTGCGCCCTTTGCGCGACGGCGTCATAGCGGATTTTGAAGTGGCTGAGGAAATGATAAAATACTTTATCAGAAAAGTTCATCATCGCAGCCTGATGACGGCCCCCTTGATTATTATATGCGTGCCTTCATGCGCGACCCAGGTGGAGCGGCGCGCGATTCAAGAAGCCGCCGATGCGGCCGGCGCGCGCAAGGTGTATATCGTTGAAGAATCAACGGCCGCCGCCATCGGCGCTGGGCTGCCGATTGACAAACCCGTGGGCAGCATGGTTCTGGACATCGGCGGCGGCACGACCGAAGTCGCGGTTATGTCCCTGGGCGGGATTGTTTATTCAAACGCCGTCCGAACCGCCGGCGATCAGATGGATATTGATATTATTGATTTTGTGAGAAAAAACAAGAACTTGCTTATAGGCGAGAATACCGCAGAGGAGATAAAGAAAAGAATCGGCACCGCAATCATGCCGAAAGACAAAGCCAATGAATTGAGCATGAAAATAAAAGGCCGCGATTTGCTGTCGGGCACCCCGCGCGAGGTTGTGATTACCGAATCCCAAGTTGCCGGCGCCTTGCAGCAGACGGTCAACAAAATTGTGGATACCATTCGCCAGGCGCTGGAATTGACGCCGCCGGAACTGTCGGCGGACATTGTGGATTTTGGCATTGCGATGACTGGCGGCGGGTCTTTGCTGCGCGGGCTGGACGTTGCGATTCGCGCGGCTACCGGACTGCCGGTGTTTTTGGTGGACAGCCCGCTTGCATGCGTCGCGAACGGTTCCGGCAAAATGCTGTCCAACTTGGATCAAAACAGGCATGTTCTGCAAACGATGTATTAAAAATGCGGAGATGCTCGCATTTTTAAATAAAATTGTTCGGTTGCTTTTTTGCTTTCAGTCTTTTATTATTCTCCAAAAGGATTTTTATCATGGAAAAAGATAATTCAAAAAGCCAGGCGCCGCTTTCTTTCGAGGAAGCTTACAGGCAGCTGACTGAAATCGTGAAAAAAATGGAATCCGGCGAGTTGCCTCTGGCGGATTCTGTCGCAGCATACGAGCAGGGCGTAAAGCTGAAAGCTTATTGCGAGCAATTGCTGAAAGAAGCCGAATTGAAGATCGAAACATTGAAAGTCAACGGATAAAAGAACAAAAAGTATACCGTGTCATTGCATTCCTTTATATTTCCGTCCTTTTGTCTTTTTTTTTTAAGTGAGCGAAATGAGTGAGAAATTAACCCCAGTCATGCAGCAGTATGTTGATATGAAAGCTGAAAACCCCGATGCGGTTTTAATGTTTCGGCTGGGCGACTTTTACGAAATATTTTTTGAGGACGCCAGGACTGTAAGCAAGGTTTTAGGGCTTGTCCTTACGCAGCGCGGAACCGATTCTGACGGCAGCGATATTCCTATGTGCGGAATACCATGGCACGCGGCGGACAATTACTTTGGCCGTTTGGTTCGCGCCGGATTCAAAATCGCCCTGGTAGAGCAGATGGAAACGCCGGCGGAGGCAAAAGCCAAAGGCCGCAAGTTTATTGAAAGACAAGTCATTCGCGTGCTGACGCCCGGAACTTTGACGGATGAAAATCTTTTAAGCCCGAAAAGCTCCAACTTTCTGGTTGCGGTTATGGAAAAGAAAACTTGCGCTGGCGACATTGTTTTCGATATTGCCGGCTGCGATATTTCAACCGGTGAATTCTTCATCGGCGAATCTTCGACTATTTCCGACGACATGACGCTGGTTCGTCCGGCAGAAATAATCTATCCCTTGGCGGCGGCCGAAACCAAAGAAATCATGCGGCTGCGCGATGCCTTCAAAACAAGCCCGGTTTATGAAAAGCTGTATTGCCGCGCCGATATTGACCATATAGTGTCGCGGATTTTCGGGCACAGTTTTGATAAAGTCGAGCCGAACCATGACCTTTCTGACAGCGGGCCGAATGCCGTCATGCTGCTGGCGGGATATTTGTTCAACACTCAGAAAGATGCCGGCATAGTGTTTCGCGCGCCTTACAATTTTAAATCCGGGCGGCAATTGCTGATAGATTCGGCGACTTGGAAAAGCTTGGAAATTGACAGCGGCATGAATGACGGCGGCAAGTGTCTGACGGATATACTGGATAAAACAAGAACTGCGGCCGGCGCGCGCCGATTGCGTTCGTATCTGCGCGCTTTGTCGGGCGATATTGCGGAAATACATCGCCGGCAGGGGCATATAAGCCACCTGTTGTCAAATCGCGATGTCATGGGCGCGCTGTCGGGAACCTTGTCGCGAATACCTGATGTAGGGCGCAGTTTATCGCGCCTGTTATCCGGACGCGGGAATCCGCGCGATATGCGCTATGTGTCCGATTTTATCGCAATACTGCCGGATGCGAAGTCAGATGGCGCGCGGCTGGATTCCGATTTGGCCGCAAAGTTTGCAAATACTGATACTCATGATATTCTCGCTCGGGAATTGAAATTGGCATTAAGCGACGAGCTGCCGACTTTTTTCCGAGACGGCGGCCTGATCCGCAAAGGTTTTGATATCAGCCTGGATAATATGAAGGAATTGGCCAACGGCGCGAAAAAGACAATCGCCGCCCTGCAAGCCGAATATGCGAACGCGACCGGCGTCAGTGCGTTGAAAATCAAATACAACAATATCTTGGGATATTTTATAGAAGTCCCCAGCCAGCGTGCGGATTTCCTGATGAAGCCTGAAAACGGTTTCATACACCGCCAGACAATGGCCGGCAATATGCGATTTACGACGACGCGCCTTGTAGAACTGGACAACGAAGTCCGCAGCGCTGCCGAAAAAGCGGCCGGAATAGAAGCCGAGATAATATCTGCGCTTATAGAAAAAATCCGCGATGCGTCCCAAGATTTGCTGAATGCCGCAGAATTGATAGCAGATTGTGATGTATGGTGCGCGCTGGCGGATGCTGCGTTGGAATATTCTTGGACCAGGCCGGATATAACGGACGATATGTCGTTTGAGATACATGGCGGCCGGCATCCGGTTATTGAATCCGTGCTGCGCGATGCGGGCGACAGATTCATTACCAATGACTGTGTTTTGGATAATAAAGCCGTCGCGCTGCTGACAGGGCCGAATATGGCCGGCAAATCCACCTATCTTCGTCAAAACGCTCTGATAGTCGTATTGTCGCATCTGGGGTCTTTTGTTCCGGCGTCAAAAGCAAGAATAGGAATTTGCGACCAGTTGTTCAGCAGGGTCGGCGCGTCTGATAATCTGGCCGCCGGCCAGTCGACATTTATGGTTGAAATGGTTGAAACCGCAAATATATTAAACCGCGCGACGCGCAGGTCTTTTATAATTTTTGACGAAATAGGGCGGGGAACGGCGACTTATGACGGAATGGCTATCGCGCAGTCGGTGCTGGAATTCCTGAATAACATGAAGTCGCGGACTCTTTTTGCGACGCACTATCATGAATTGACCGCTCTTGCCGGTGATAGGGCCGGCCAGCTGGATGGGGTTCAATGCCTGACCATAGATGTCCGCGAGCATAATAACGACATAATCTTCATGCATAAAATAATTCCGGGCGTCGCAAGCAGGTCGTATGGAATACATGTCGCGCAGATGGCCGGAATTCCTCAATCAGCGGTTGTGCGGGCAAGGGAAATCTTGAATGACTTGGAAAACAAATCCCCGCCGCCGGCAAAGGCGGAGCCTGAGATTAAAATAGATAAAAACAAAACGCAAAACTCCGGCGCAAAAGCGCAGCTTTCGTTATTTGGAGAATAAAGCAAAGGCGGGGCGGGACAGTTTCTTATGGATGGATGGATAATCTTGGACAAACCCAAAGGAATGACCAGCCGCGCGGCCGGCGCTAGACTGGCGCGCATGTTCGGCATGAAGAAATTCGGCCATCTTGGCACATTGGATCCGATGGCGTCCGGAGTTTTGCCAATCGCGCTGGGGAATGCCACCAAGATGATTTCATATCTTGATGATTTGTGGGCTCGGCCGCATTTTGATGAATTCGGCCGGCAAACCGGCGCCAAAGAGTATGCGTTTGGTATTCAGTGGGGATTTGAAACGGACACTTTGGATATAACCGGAGAAATTACAAAGCAAGACGGGCGTCTGCCGGAATATAAAAAAGTGGACGCTATATGTAATGATTATGCCGGTGAAATAGAGCAGACGCCGCCCGCATATTCCGCCGTGCATGTCGGCGGCCGTCGCGCGTATGAGCTGGCGCGCGCAGGTTTGGATGTCAAGATAAGCCCCAGAAAAATCGTGATTTACAATCTGGTTCTGGGGCAATCGGATTCATTGGATAAAACGAAAGGCAGCGCGTTCTTGGTTGATTGTTCAGCCGGGACTTATGTTCGGTCGCTGGCGCGCGATATCGGCCGTCTGGCCGGCGGATATCTGGCGACTGTCGATATGATTTGCCGGATGCGGACGCACGGGTTTGATATAAAAGATGCGGTATCGCTTGATTTATTGGAAAATATGTATAACAATAACCCAAAGTCGGTTCAGGAATATCTGAAACCGATAGATTTCGGACTGGACGACATTCTGGTCGCGGAATTGCAGGGCGATGACGCGGCGCTGTTTCAAAACGGCGGCATTGTCGCGACACAAGACGATTCCATCGGATTGCGGCGCGTTTATTGTTATGGCCGGCTTATAGGCGTGGGTCTGAACGATAATTGCGCGCTGATGCCGAAACGGGTGATAAAATAAAAGGAAAACATAATGTCGATTGCAAAAGCAAAAAAAACAGAACTTATAAAAGACTATAAAACATCTGATTCTGATAATGGGGGCTCGGCGGCTTCTCAGGTTGCCGTTCTGACGGAACGTATCCGTAATCTGACTGAGCATATGAAGGCGAATCAAAAAGACAATCATTCAAAGCGCGGATTGCTGCTGATGGTCAATCGCCGCAAGAAACTGCTGGCATACATCAAAAAACGCAGTGTAGCCGAATACGAAGAATTGATAAAAAAGCTTGGATTAAGAAAATAAAACCGCGCCTTTGGCGCGTTTTTATTGTTTTGCGAAATCTTCCGGCATTGCAAAAAATTATGTTTGCTGTGCAAATTGGCATTTGCAAATTGGATTTAATCGGTTATAATTGACCGATCAGGAGAGAAAGATTATTCATTTTTATTTGTTTATGACTATAAGAATGAATAATTTTCTCCTGTGATAAAACTAACAAAAGTAAAATTAAAATGGAGAAAATAAATGTTATTCGGTTTATTTAACAAAGATGCTAAAACGGCATTGAACAACCCGGTTGCAGTCGAATTGCAGTACGGCGATGAAACATTGCGCTTGGAAACCGGCCGCTTTGCGAAACAGGCGAACGGTTCCATAATGGCGACAATGGGCGGCACGATGGTTCTGGCGACCGTATGCGCGGAAAAAACAGCGGTCGAAGGGCAGGATTTTTTTCCGCTGACCGTCGATTATCAAGAGAAATTCGCGTCCGCGGGACGCATTCCTGGTTCGCGCGATCGCCGCGAAGGCAAATCCAGCACGGCCGAGACATTGACCGCGCGCTTGATTGATCGTCCGATTCGCCCGCTGTTTCCGGAAAACTTTAAAAATAAAGTGCAGATCGTCGCGCAGGTGTTCTCGTACGATAAAAAGAATCAGCCGGACGTTCTGGCCATGATTGCCTCGTCCGCGGCGCTGGCATTGTCCGGCGTTCCCTTTAACGGGCCGATAGGCGCCGCCCGCGTCGGATATGTCAATGGGCAATATCTGCTGAACCCTTCGCGCAAGGCCGCGGAAGAATCCGAGATGGATCTGATTGTAGCCGCGACCAAAGACGGGGTTCTGATGGTGGAATCAGAAATTGGCGAATTGGATGAAAAAACAACTCTGGGCGCCGTGAAATTCGGATTTGATGCGCAGCAGGCCGTGATTAATGCAATCAGCGAGCTGGCCGAAAAAGCCGGCAAGCCGACATGGGCCGCGCCAGAGCATTCCGCCGAATATATCGCCATGCAAAAGGATTTCGAACAGTTCGCCGGCGAGATTGAATCAGCGCTTGGAATCAAGGAAAAGCTGGATCGCCTGGATACTTTGTCCGCGATTCAAGACAAAGCCAAGGCGCGCGTTGCAGAGTTGTTCCCGACCAGCGAAACCGCCGCAGCAACCTTGCAGTCATGGCGCTTTGAAGTTATTGAGTCCATTGTATCGCGAATCATGCGCGGAAGCATATTGGCGGGCAATCCGCGCATTGACGGCCGCGACAACAATACGGTTCGCCCGATTGAGATTGAGCTGGGCGTTCTGCCGCGCGCGCATGGTTCCGCATTGTTCACCCGCGGCGAAACGCAGGCTTTGGTCAGCGTCACGTTGGGCGGAGGCAAAGATGCCTTGCCGATTGAATCAATGGACGGCGCGAACGAAATGGATTTCTTTCTGAACTATAATTTCCCGGGTTATTCGGTGGGCGAGGCGAAAATGCTGCGCGCGCCCGGACGCCGCGAAATCGGCCACGGGAATCTGGCGTACCGCGCGCTGAACCCGATGATGCCGTCGCGCGATGATTTTGATTATGTAATACGCATTGTGTCCGATATTCTGGAATCCAACGGCTCTTCGTCCATGGCGACGACCTGTGGCGGATGTCTGGCCATGATGGACGGCGGCGTGCCCATTAAGCGCCCGGTCGCCGGAATCGCAATGGGATTAATCAAAGAAGGAAACGATTATGCCGTCTTGACCGACATCCTGGGCGACGAAGACCATCTTGGCGACATGGATTTTAAAGTGACTGGAACAGATCGCGGTATCACGGCCCTGCAAATGGATATAAAAATCACATCGATTACTTTTGAAATCATGGAAAAAGCGCTGGCTCAGGCCAAAGACGGCCGCCTGCACATCTTGGGCAAAATGGAGAAAGCCATCAAGACGCCGCGCAATGCCGTTTCTGAATTTGCGCCGCAGAGCTATTCCATAAAAATCAATCCGGACAAGGTTCGCGAAGTCATCGGAAAAGGCGGCAATGTTATCCAGGCTTTGACGCGCGAAACCAATACTCAGATTGATTTGGCGGATGACGGAACGATCAAAATCTTGGCCGCCGCCAAGGAAGATGCCGACGAAGCGATTCGCCGCATCAAGGAAATTGTTGCGGAGCCCGAGGTCGGCCAGGTTTACGAAGGGGTCGTCAGCGGCATCAAAGATTTCGGATTGTTTGTGAAAATTATGAACGGCTTTGAGGCTTTGGTTCATATTTCAGAAATCACCGGCCAGCGCATTGCAAAAATCGAGGACGCCAAATTAAAGGAAGGCGACAAAGTATTTGTAAAATACATGGGCGCCGACAAACGCGGCAAAACCCGCATGAGCATGGTGGGGATAAACCAGAAAACCGGCGAAGAAGAAAAGAAATAATATAAAGAATTTATTTTAATTTCAACCCTATTGCCAAATGGAGAAAAAAATGGAAATGAACGAACTTATGGCGCAGGCAAAGCAGCTTCAAGACAAAGTCGCGGCGGCCCAGGAACAGCTGGCCGCGACCGTTGTAAAAGGAATCGCCGGAAACGGCGCCTGCATTGTCGAAATGTCGGGGAAATATGATCTGATAAAGCTGATAATCAGTCCGGATTTGCTGAAACAAGATCTGGCGGTGATAACGAGCACGATTTCCGATGCCTTTAAGGACGCCAAAGTCAAAGCGGACATGATTATAGACAAGGTTATGGGTGAAGCGACGGCCGGCATGCCGATGCCTGAATAGTTTATTCAAGATTTGCAAATCTTGAATATTTTTGGATGTTTAGCTCAGCTGGCCAGAGCGTCTCGTTTACACCGAGAGGGTCGGGGGTTCGAATCCCTCAACATCCACCAAGTTAAATTTGGGGTTTGTTAGCGGAATTGCAGGTCAGTTTCGCTTGGTTATAGTTTCGGATGGTTAGCTCAGCTGGTAGAGCACATCGTTCACATCGATGGGGTCGTTGGTTCGAGTCCAATACCATCCACCAAAAATCAAACCGCCGTTGCGGCGGTTTTTATATAAGAATTCGCCGACAATCAGCCGGTTTGACGCGCTCTCGTTTTATTTCAAATGATTTGTTTTCAGCCATTTCAGGGTTTGGGTTATATAATCACTGGCGCGGTCTGCATCGAATCTGCGCGTGCCGGGCGTCATCAGCTTGCCTTCGGCATCGATCCATGTTTCATAATCTTTCGGAACGACTTTTGCAATTTTATCCAAATTTTGCGCGATATTTTCGCCGCACAGCCCGCCGGCATATCCCTGGGGGTGGTTTTTATATGCCGGCCGCGTCCAGTTCCCAGGCGTTATCCCCGCCCCATAGGATGCGTCAAACAGCAACGAAAATTCCGCTCCGCTTCGGTTTAGTTTTGAAATCGCGCCCGTTTCGAATTGCTTTTTGGCATTATAAGGAAATATGAATTCACGTCTTGGATTATTTGAAATAATCCGCGAAAGCTTGGATGCGTCAAATCCGGCCGTTCCGTCGCCTATATTCAGCTGCCATCTTTTAATGACCGGCTGGCCCGTGTTTTTATGCGTCATATAAAACCAGTCCAGCAATTCCGGCGCTAATTCCCCATGACAAAAGTCCGAGCACCATTGGTAATTGACATGAATCGCGATGTTTAGCGGCTTTGGCGCGGCCGCTGATATGTTCAGCAATTCGTTGAACCAAACATTTCTGGGCATATTATAGCTCATTGCAAATGAGTGCGCCTGAATCCCCAGCTCGACTTTCTCCGATATGTTCAGTAATTCCATGACTTTTTCAATCGGGACATCTTCGCGCATATCAGAACAAGTAATATATCGTATATTCATCACAGCTCCTGTTGGTTGCACATTCCCTATATATAAAAGGCTAGGCTATAAAATCTGCGGAATCAAGAAATTATTTCGCATGATTAAATATTTTAAAATTGACAAAAATCGTCTTGTATTTATAGAAAACGAGCAGTACAATCGAAAAATAACAGGGAGAGCGAGAAAATATGTAATTATAAAAGGTTCTAATATGTCCGTTAATGTTAAATTGATTGCTGAAACAAATGTCGCGCCTGGAATTCTGGCATCTCATGCCGCAAAAACTTGTTATGAGCCCGAAATCCCCGAACTGGGAAAGCTGATTGACGTCAAAGGGCGTTTATTCGACACCGGACATCACACCACTATTCAGCACAGCAATTTCACATTTGCAATTGACGGCATATCCGTATCAAGCGTTTGTTTCGGCTTGCATCTGGCCTCGCCGTATTACAATACAGACCAGCGTTCGGGCCGCTTTTCGAAAATGTACGACAATCCGGACATGGGCGCGGTAAAACAGCATCTGAAAGAATATTTCCCCGAACAAGACCTGGCCGCGGCATCCGATTTTATTAAAAAAGGTTTGGATATATATGCCGGACACAAAGACTTTGTCACACAAATCGCGATAGAAAATATCAAGCAAGAACGTCCCTTCGCGTCTGAAAAATACATTAATGCAAACGCGCCCAAGCTGGCGCAGGAGCAACTGCGCATGTTTATACCGATGGTTGCGCCGACAGCGTTGGATTATTCCATAAACTTGTCCGCGTTGGCCGCATTGCATCGGACGACGTGGAATCCCGAGATGCGCGAGGTTGTCGCAAAAATGGTTTATGTTGTTGTCGAAAAATATCCCGAAATATCGTATATGTTCCAGGATGCGAAAAAATCAAGCAAGGATTGGTCGCCGCGCCTAGATTGCAATGATTCGCAATTGAAAGAAAAACCGGTGCTGCGTTTGCTGGATATTCGGTATGATGATGACGGCTTTGCGCCTGTCGATATGAAAGATATGGTGGACGCGTCTTATTTCTCGCCGGAATATATGAATAACACGCAGCAGCATGTTATGACAGATGTTGAAATATCGTGCGCCACCATGGGTCAGGACCAGCGGCACAGGTCGATAAAACGCGGCAGTCCGGCGTTCACAGGTAATTTTTATTTGCCGCCATTATTGAAAAAAGCTGGTCTTGCCAAAAAAGCGGCGGATTTTAACAAGCATTTTATCGCTCTGCGCTTGCAAATGCCGCCTGCGTTATGGACAATGATCGCGCCTTATGGCGCCATGGTTCGTTATACAAAAGTGGCTGATCTGAACGCCTTGTTGCACGAGCAGGAAAAACGGACTTGCTGGTGCGCCCAGGAAGAGATTTATCATCTGGGAACAGGATTGCGCGAATCCTTGATAAATGAAATCGGCGCGGATTCCAAATTGGTGAAATCTTTGGCGCCGCATTGCTTCAAATATGGAAAGTGTTGCGAAGGACTGCGTTTTTGCGGCCGCGATATAACGGAAAGGCTGACCGAAAGATATTTCAGGGACCGCCAGATATAAACGGCAAGGCATGTTGCAAAAATTCCGGTTTTGCCGCCCGTTTCCTTTGTATTTATCCGGCGGCAAGTTCAGGTTCGATTGCGTATATCGGGAAAATCGTTGAATGTTGCGATGCGGACGGAATATTTATTTCTTACGATGAAGCCGCAGCTGGCCGCAGGCGCTGCCGATATCGGTGCCGCGTTCGCGGCGGATTCGTGTGTGAATTCCGTTTTTTATCAAAATGTCCTGGAATCTATGCACCGTGTTGCCGCTGGGGCTGGCGAATTCGCGCTCATTCACTGAATTCCATGGTATTAGGTTAACCATGCAGTTGCGTCCGCGCAGCAGTCCGGTCAGTTCTTCGGCGGTTTCCGGCGAATCATTCACATTCGCCAGTAAAATGTATTCTATCATCAACTGACGGTTGTTTTTATCCGCGCATTCAAATGCAGCTGACAAAACCTCTGCAATCTTGTATTTGTTATTTATAGGCATAAGCTGCGCGCGCAGCTCATCATTCGGCGCATGCAGTGAAACCGCCAGGTTTATCGGCTGTCCCCAATCTGTCAGTTTCTTTATTCCCGGAACGATTCCGCAGGTTGAAACGGTTATCCGGCGCCAGCCGATGCCCAGTTCTTTATTTGCGCGTCCAATGAATTCGATCAGGTTTTCAGTGTTCTGCAAAGGCTCGCCCGTGCCCATGACGACGATATGCGACACATTTCCTGTATATTTTAATTGCCAATTGGCAATCAAGACCTGAGCATACATTTCGTCTGCGGTCAGGTTTCGTTTCAAGCCCAGCAAAGTGCTGGCGCAAAACTTGCAGCCCATGGCGCAGCCGGCCTGGCTGCTGACGCACACGCTGTTTCCGTAGCTGGTGCGCATAAGGACGCATTCTATTTGCTCGCCGTCTTGCAATTCCAGTAAAAACTTGGATGTTTGGCCATCTGAGGATTCAAGTTTTTTGATAATTCTGACAGGCAATGCGTCTGCGGCGCCGTCCAAATCGCGCCGCAAATCTTCGGGCAGGTTTTTCATAACGGAGAAATCCGGAGCGCCACGGTTCAGCCATTCGGAAATCTGCTTGGCGCGAAATCGCGGATGCCCCATGTCGGCTATATATTTTTCAAGCTCGGCAGGTGTAAGATTAAATAGAATCGGCTTCATTTTGTTTCAGAAATCCGAGATTTTGTATTTGTCGTCGTTTATTACAATTACCGCTTTGCGCCGCAGCTGTTTCAGCTGCTGGTCTGCGGCGAACATTGCTTTTTTATAAATCGCGTTTTGCTTTATCATATCGTCGATTTTGCCATATTCTTTGGTTTTTTTTGCATCGCATACCAGCAGGACGGAATCGTCTTTGCGCGAAGACCATGTCAGCAGAGGCAGGGCGGCGATTCGCTCGCGTATGTCGGCCGACAGCTCGTACTGTGCGGCTACGAATTTCTGTGGCGCCCCGCCAAGACTTTCTGCCTGCTTTATGGCCTCGTCGCAATTTTTTGGCTTTGACAGCGCGGCCGCGGCATTCGCCGGAATGTCAACCAAGCGCACAATAGTCATCTCTATGGGCAGCCCGTGATTAATTTCCAGCTCTTGTTTTTCTTTGGCGATATCATCGCCTGACACATCGATTGTCGGAACCACCGTCCGCGCGATTACAATTTGCCAGGCGATATTTGCGGACACTGCGGTTTTTGCCATTGCGCGCTCAGTAGCCGACAGGTCGCCCAGATTCATCGATTTTAGCTCTTTGTCCAAGTCGGAGTCTGACGGCACCGCTCTGAAATTCGCGGCATATTCAAGCTTTATATGATCGTCGATTATATTTTGAAGTGCTTTTCGGCGGTTGTCCGTTGAGATTTTTCCCTGTTTCGACATCAGGCTGACCCGCGCGTTTATGTCTGTGTCGGTAATCGGCTTGCCGCCGACAGTCGCGATGACTGACGCCGCATTCGCCGGAAGGCAAAAAACTAAAGAAATAAAGAATAAAAGCTTTTTCATTTTTCCTCCGAATTTTAAATATCACAAAGAAGTTTGAAAGCAAAGAATATTTATTCTTGATTCATTCTTCATTATTATTTCATTTCATTCAAGTTCAGCCCAAAGCGAAACTGAAATGTGGTGTTTCCGACATAGTCGTCCTTCTTCGCGTTGTCGCGGCGGTATTCCAGCGACATGAAATAGCATGGGTGATTATAGAATATCCCGCCCGTGTGCCTTTGGAATCTGGTTTCGGTCATATTGTACACGGCGTTGAATTTTATCTCGACGCGCTGAGTTATCCCCAAGCCGAGTCCGGCGGAGAATTCGTGAATATTGTCGCCCAAAGTCACAACGTCTATAAACTGCCGCGCCCATATATGGCTGATGTTGAAATAATTCCGTTGTCCTCCGATAGCGGCGGCTGTTTCCAAATGGCGCAATGAGAAATTATCCTCCGCCAGTCTGAATCGTCCCGCCAGTTCCAGCCATTTGCTGTTTTTGTATTCGACGCGTCCGACATAATCGGAACGGCCGTTGTGAAATCCGCTGTTGGGGTCGGTGTCGGGCCGTTCGGTAAAGTCATAGGATTGGCCCGCGAATATTTCCAGATTATGCCCGCTGCCGTCAAATGCGGCCCAGCGCATCCCGTAATCAGCAAAAGTTCCGTTTTCCCACAAATCTAATCCTGAGAATCGGTTCTTGGAAAACAAAGTCGCGTCAGAAAGCAGTGTTCCGGCGGAATCATTATTCAATGCAAAAGCCGGTTCTGATGTGCCGAGCATGGCGGTAAGCCTTGCGCGCGGCTCTATCACATGCGTCCATTTTTGTCCGGCGCGCGCCAAGGGCAGCCCCCATTCCAAATAACCGCTTGGCAGAAAGCGAGTCTTTAATCCGGAAAAACCATTGCCGTCTATCATGACGGTATTGTCGAAATTGTAGATATCGTACCTTGCGGACGCGCTGGCGGTCATGCGCTGGCCGCCCCATAATGTCCAGGGCGATATTATTCCTGATTCGCCTATAATTCGCTGGCTGATGCTTGATTCTCCGGATATGCCCAGAATATCGGCGTTAAGAATGGCGTATGTTTCGCCGAATAGGGGGCTTGTCTGGTAATTTCCGCGGATGTTTGGCAGAATATTGCCGCTTGGTATTGAAAAATGATTGCTGTTGCCGCGCAGTTCCTGGAATATGTGCGCGTCCGCGACGACATAGCCGGATTGTCCGAACAATTCGGCCTTGACGCCCGAATCCAAGTAGGGCTGATCGCCATAGAACCCGTATTTTTGCAAATATGTCTTGTCAGACGCGCGTTCCAGATAGATTGTCGCCTTGGCGTTTTCGCCCAGCTCTATCACATCGTCGTTAAAAATGTGCCATCGGTTTTCGCCGGCTTTGTTATGAGTGAAAGAACCGGATGTTCTGAATTCCGAATGCTTTTGGTTCAGACGATGCTCTAATTGAAACAAGGGGTTTTCTTTCGTAAGGTAAGACAATTTTAAAGTCATGTCATGCGTGTCGGACAAAGCTATGTAGACCGGCAGGTTAAACTGAGTGCCCATATTGTTGGTTGAATTGATGTCGGGTATCAAAATCCCGCTTTTGCGCTTTACCGACGGATCCGGTATTGCAAAAAACGGGACCCAAAACACAGGCAGTCCATAAGCCCACATTACCGGATTGTAAAACTTCATCATATGGCTTTCCATATTGTGGGATATTTTGGATGCGGATATTTCCCATGCGTTTCCGTACTCGTCGCAGCCATAGCATGCGGTGAACACGGCGTTTTTCGACACAGTGTTTTCATTTTTACGCACAACCTTGTCAGCGCTTACATGTATGTTTTTGCCAAGCCATAGCTCTATGTTTTGCCCGGCGGCGTCCGTGGCTTTATTGTTCAGATACAAATCATTCGCGATAATTTTCTGATTGGCTGTGTTTGATATTTCCGTTCTGCCTTTTGTCTGGATTGCCGCGGATTTTACATTATATTCTATTTTGGGTGCGCTGATGGTTTTTGCGGCCTGAATATCGACAGCCTCTGCGACTAATGCGCAGGGATAAAGCAGAAAAAAAATATTCAGCAAAGTCTTTTTCATTTTTTTAACAATATCGCCGCAATTCCGGCAAAAACAGATATTTGAGCGAAAGCCAGCAATCCCAGCTCCGTAATGCTTGTTATCATATTTGTCGCGGACATGAACAATGCCATTACCAAGGCCATTGAAGCGACGGCTATGGCCGGCGCAAAGCTGGCGCGCCTGCGAAGCAGAGATGAACGCAGCAGAATCACGGCGCAAAGCGCCGCCAGAATCAGATTCATCAGCGGGCTTAAAATGCGCGTGCATATTTCCGACAAGACAAGCTTATGCTGTTTCTTGGATTCGATTGCGGTGACGGATTTTAATAATTCGTATGTTGAAATCCGCCGCACTTTGAAAACGGATTCGCCGGCTTTGTCAGACACATTCAAATCCATATCAAAACTGTCAAAAGTCCCGACTGTCAAAGTATCCTCCTTGACATGCAGGTTTCCGTTGCTCATGACTATTGACAAGCCGCGCGCCGTCGCCACCAGCTTGCCTTTTTCTGCGAACACCGCAAGCCCGGATTTGGGATTGCGCGTGTCGGCCAGCATGACTTGGGATAAATCGTGGCCGGATACTTTCTCGACATATACGACCAAATCGTCGGCCATCTGCGTAAAGGCGGATTCCTGCAGCTTCATATGCGCGAGACCATAGCGCAGCTCCCACTGCGTGTCATAAAACTTCGCCTGGGTCGCGGGGACTGTCCATATATTCAGAATCAGATGAATTATCGTCATTGCGACCGCCAGCTGTAAAGCGGGCCGCGCAATTTGCCAAGGCGACAGACCCGATGCGGCCATTACCGGAATCTCATTATCAGAAATAAGCTTGTTGTACACGAATATTATAGAAATGAATGTGACAAATGGGATAATAATGGAAATTATGAATGGTATCATGAAAACAGCCAATCCAAGAAAGCTTGTGATTTCAATTCCATAATTCAACAGGAATTTCATCATGGACATGATTTGCAGCATCCATGCAAGGCCGGTTAAAACCAGCATCAGCATTATAAATATCATAATCAGCTGCTTTTTAAAATACCGATTTATTATTTTCATCAGACCGAGTATAGAATAATAAAATTTGCTTCGCAACTTTCTTGTGAGCAAACCGACAGTCAGCTGCCAACACTTCTTGACTTTTTCCGATTCGCAGGTAATAATCCAATTGTTCTTAAATAATTTTTTTAAGAGCGGGGTTGAAAAACCCCGCTCTTTCACAGTAAAGGGAGCGAAACGGTTGAACGCAGGACAATTGAGTGAACTGAACGTCTGTCCAGCTATTTTCGCGCTGCAACAATAAAGGAGAAAATAAATGTCTTTCGTTTCCATGCCCCGACAGGATTTGTTGCTGGCGATAGATTCTTTGGCGCAAGAAAAGCAAATAGACCGCGATATTGTCATAGAATCGTTGGAAGCCGCCATCGCAAAAATCGCAAAGCACAAGTATGGCGAAGAATTCAACATAGTTGCTGATCTGGATCGCAAAAACGGGGCTATTTATGTAAAGCGCTTGTTTGATGTGATTGAATCTCCGGAAAGCGCGGGCGAAGATTATAATGCCAATACGATGCTGACTGTTTCGCAGGCAAAAAAATACTTGAAAGACCCGCAGGCCGGCGATGTTGCCGAAGACCCGTTGCCAGAGCCTGAATTTGGCCGCATGGCGTTTCAGACGGCCAGGCAGATTATGACCGCGCGGGTTCGCGATGCGGAAAAAGGCCGCCAGTACGAGGAATTCAAAGACAATATCGGCGACATTGTCAGCGGCGTTGTAAAACGCATTGAATTCGGAAATGTTTTTGTCGACATCAATGGAAAGGCCGAAGGCTATATAAAAGGCACGGAACTGATACCGGGCGAACATCTGACCGCGGGCGACCGCGTCCGCGCTTTGATAATGGATGTCGCGCGCTCTAATTCCGGGCCGCAGATATTTCTGACCAGAACGCACCCGATGTTTATGGAAAAGTTGTTTGTTCAGGAAGTCCCGGAAATCTACGAGGGCATTATCAAAATCAAATCGGTGTCGCGCGCCCCGGGCAGCCACGCTAAAATCGCGGTCGAGACACAGGACCCCTCCATAGACGCCGTAGGCATGACCGTGGGCATCAAAGGAACGCGCATCCAGCCTGTCATAAACGAATGCCATGGCGAAAAGATAGATGTTATTTTGTATTCCGAAGACCCTGCCGTCTTTATTGTCAATGCCATGCAGCCGGCCAAGGTGGCGAAAATCATAGTTGATGAAGACACTCGCACCGCCGCGGTTGTCGTCAATGAAGACCAGCAGTCTTTGGCAATCGGACGGCGCGGACAGAATGTGCGCTTGGCTTCCCAGCTTACGGGCTGGAATATCGATGTGATGAACGAAGCGCAAGAGCAGGAGCGCCGCGCGAAAGAATTCAAAGAAAAAACAGAGTTGTTTATCCAGGGGCTGGATGTTGATGAAATGATAGCGCATCTTCTGATAACGGAAGGCTTCCGCACTATTGAGGAAATAGCTTTCGTTAATGCGGCTGAATTAGAGGGGATACAAGGCTTTAATGCGGAATTGGCATCGGAACTGCAAGCCCGCGCCAAAGTTTATCTGGAAAAAATAGAACAGGATTACAAAGATAAGGGATGTAAATTGGGAATGTCTGATAATCTGTTGAACTTTGATTTCATCAAGCGCACAATCATTATAAAGCTGGGAGAGGCTGGAATCAAATCCTTGGAAGATCTGGCGGATTTGGCGACCGATGAACTGATAGAGGTTTTAGGCGAAGACGCAATGTCCGAACGTCTGGCGGCCCGCGTGGTAATGAAGGCGCGCGAGCTGGCTTATGGCATAACGCAGGATGAGGAATAAAATTGCGACTAAAAGGAGCAAAATTTGGCAACTCTGACACTTGGAAAATCTGTAACAATTGATGCGGTTCAAAGCAAAAAGGGCGATGCTGTTTTTGTGGAACGACGCAGGCGAGTGATTGCCCCGAATAGCAATGAATTAAGGGACGAGCCTAAAACCCCGTCGTCGCGAAGTTCGGCGGACGACCGGCTGCGCGCAGTTCTGGAAGCGGCCAAGGCGCGCGATGAAGAGCGGCGCGCCAGAGAAGCTGAGGAAGAAGCCGCGCGCATCGCGCGCGAGGCGGAAATCGCGCGTGAAAATCAAGAATATGAGCAAGTCAAGGAGCAGCTGGCCGCGCGCGAGGTTTCCATGGCTAACAGCACTGCGGATGTGGAGGATAAAAACGAGGCCGCGCATAAAAAAACACTTGCGCCGACACCTTCCCGCAAAGGGCATTCCGAAGAAGATTCGTCAAAAAACAAATATTCAAATAAAAAATCTTTCAAAAAAACGGGAAAAATATCCATCAACGACATTGTGATTGGCGGCGATGATGAAGAGGAAATCGGCCTGCGCCATGTCGCGCGTCGCAGATCGGAAGCCGCCTTGAAACGTTTTCGCGAGAAAGCGCGAAACGCGTTCACCGCATCTGCCAAAGTTGTCCACGAGGTTGTGTTGGGCGACACAATCATTGTCAAGGATTTGGCCGCTGCCATGGCGGAAAAAGTCGGAAATGTCGTTAAAAAACTTATGGAAATGGGAATGATTGTTTCTCAGAACCAATCAATTGACGCCGATGTCGCAGAACTGATAGCTTCAGAATTCGGGGCCGTCGTCAAGCGCGTTGACGCCAAGCCTTGCGCCGAGTTGATGGATCGCGCGCCAAACCCTGAAAACTTAAAGCCGCGCGCGCCGGTTGTTACGGTTGTCGGGCATGTCGATCACGGCAAGACATCTCTGCTGGACGCGTTCAGAAATGCGAATGTCGCTGCGGGCGAGGCCGGCGGGATTACCCAGCATATTTCTTCTTATGAAGTAAAGTCGAAATCCGGACAGATGATAACCTTTCTGGATACCCCGGGACACGAAACATTCACGGCCATGCGCGCGCGCGGCGCGCAGATTGCCGATATCGTTGTTCTGGTAGTCGCGGCAAACGATTCCATCATGCCGCAGACAATCGAGGCAATCGGCCATATTCGCGCCGCAAAAGTTCCTTTTATTGTCGCCATAAACAAAATCGACCTGCCTGACGCCGATTCTCAGAAAGTCAGGACAGATCTTTTGCAGCAGGAAGTCCAGGTTGAGGAAATGGGCGGCGAAGTTCAATCCGTTGAGATATCCGCTACGAAGAAAATCGGTCTTGAAAAGTTGGAAGACGCTATTTTGTTGCAGGCGGAGATAATGGATTTGAAAGCCGACCCTGACATGCCGGCTGTGGCGACCGTGGTAGAGGCGAAAATGGAAAAAGGATACGGCCCGGTTGCGACTGTTTTGATACGGCAGGGCACCCTCAAAATCGGCGATGTGTTTGTTGTCGGAGAAACTTTCGGCCGCGTCCGGGGACTTGTAAATTCTGCGGGCGAGCGCGTAAAGTCTGTCGGTCCGGCTCAGCCTGTGATGGTGTTGGGACTAGAATCAGCCCCGAATGCCGGCGATGACTTTCATGTGCTGGAAACCGAAGCGCAAACCCGAGAAGTTGCCACCTATCGCGTTCAGAAAACGAAAGACAAGGCAAATGCTGCGAAACGGTCTTCATTGGAAGAAATGTTCGCGAAGCGCGACAGCAGCAAAAAAATGATATTGCCAATAATCCTGCGCGCCGATGTGCGCGGCAGCGTGGAGGCGATTTCAGACATGCTAAAAGATATAAATTCTGAAAAAGCGGGGGTTGATATATTGTCATCAGGCGTCGGACAAATCACCGAGGGCGATGTAAAGCTTGCCAGCGCCAGCGGCGCGGTTGTCATCGCATTCAATGTGCGCGCCGATTCCAGTGTTCGCGACATGGCGCGCGTCAGCGGAGTCGACATAAGATATCATTCGGTAGTATACCGCATAACCGATGAGCTGAAAGAGATATTGTCAGGAAAATTGGCTCCGACAAGGCAGGAGGTTTTTATAGGATATGCGGATGTCATCGCGCTGTTCACGGTTGGCAAGGGCGTGCGCGTGGCCGGCTGCCGTGTTACTGAGGGCGTGATTAAGAAAGACGCCTTTGTCCGGCTGCTGCGCGACAATATTGTCATATACGATGGCAAGGTGGGCATGATGAAACGCGAAAGAAATGAAGTTAAGGAAGTTTCTGGCGGCGTTGAGTTCGGAATGAGCTTTGACAAGTATAACGATTTGAAAGAAGGCGATCGGGTTGAGTGCTATGAGGTTGAAGAACTAAAAGCAAAATTATAGAACCTTGGCTTGAATAAATAGACTCATGCCTTCGCGATAATGGCAAAGCCTTACTTCAATGATTCCCCGTTCGTCGCGTCGAATTTTTCTTTTCCGACTGTTATGATTTTATTTTCGTATTCGGGCGCGGCTTGTTTTTTTAGCTTTGCATTCCAATAAATTCCGCCGTCTTTATCATCTACCGCGTACAGGAGATTATTTGTCCCTATGATAAACACGGCTGCGCCGGCAATTACAAAAGGCTCGCCCGTGCCGATATTTGCGCACCAGATTTTCGCGCCGCTTGATTTGTTTAATTTGCAGAAAATGTCCCCCAGGCCGCCGACATACACATTCTTGTCTTTTATGACTATCGGCGCGGTTATGTCCAGCGCGCTGGAACCGCCCGTCATGCTGCTGGTCTTGAAAATATCTGCTATCCATGCGATCTCGCGCGTCTTTGGATTGATTTTAACCAATTCGCCAGTAGTCAGCCCGGCATATACGAATCCGCCGTCGCAGACCGGCTTTTGTTCGCTTTTTACAGAATTGCTGGTCGGAAATCCGCCGAATATTTTCTTACCGTCGCGAAATATTGAATTTGAAGAATCCTGAATATATGAACATTCCGCATTCTTTGGCGCGAAAGCTGTTTCAGGCAGATTTGCAATCATGGCGCCGGCGGCGACAGGCGCTTGTTCGTCGAAAATGCTTTCGCGCGCGCCGGGCAGTATCGGGTCCTGCTTTGAGCAGGCGCCCAGAACTGCTATCAGTATCAGTGCAAATATTTCAAGTCTGCGCATAATTGGTTCTACTTTAATATTTCCGCATTCGCCGCAATGACCGCCGGCGCATCCGGATCAGAGATTATTTTGTCCAGCCAAACATCCGCGGCGGCCTTGTCGCCGTCCGCAAGATGCTTTTGCGCAACCATCAGCAGGCCCGTGTAATAAAAGGGCGAGCTTTTTGTGTTCAGCGGCGACATGAATTTCTCAAAGTCTTTCGCGGGCATAGAATCTCCTTTCGCGGCCGCCAGATGCATTGTCGCCAAATCGCGAAAGTCGCGCGAATTTCCTTTTTGAGCCAGCCGTTCCAGCTTTGATATGTCGCCGTCCGTCATGAACGACTGGAACAAAGCCAAATCTGCGGTTGCCCCGCTTGAATTCTGCCCCAGCGCGGCCAATGCGCGCGCATCCATATTCATTGCGGCTGTTTCATAATTGCGCGCCGCGCCTATCTTGGATTCGCGGTTCTGATGACGTATCAGCTGAACGCCGACCACGGCAATAAGAATAACCAAAGCGCCCGCAATCAAATGGCGCGAGTATTTTTTTAGAAAAAGCTGCGTCTTTTCATTGTTTACATCTTCCCACACTTCCCTGTACAAGGCGTCTTCCGTGTATTCTTCCTGAGTTTTCTTTGGAATGTTTAGCTTTTTGTTTCTTTCCAGAATGCCGGCCATAAGAATTTCTCCCGTTCTGTTAAATAATTGATAATGTGATTTTTTACTGTTATAGTACAAAAGTTATGAAAAAGCAAATCAAAAACCCTTTGCCCGCCACCACAGAGACTACATCCACCAGCCTGATGGCTGCGCGCGGCGTATCCGACGAATCGGGATTAGAGCAGTATATCAAGACGATTCAAAAATTTCCGATACTGTCGGCGGAGCAGGAATACGAATATGCCAGCAGTTTTTTCGCCAATAATGATGTGCTTGCCGGCGAAAAGCTGGTCGCCAGCCATTTGCGGCTGGTTGTTTCCGTCGCTTATGATTTTCGCAATTACGGAATACCTTTCGCGGACTTGATCGCCAGCGGCAACATGGGCCTGATGCAGGCTTTGCATAAGTTCGAGCCACAACGTGGATTCAGGTTCTCAACTTATGCGATGTTTTGGATAAAAGCAGAGATTTATGAAACGATTTTGAATAATTGGTCTATTGTGAAAATCGGAACTTCGGCGAATCAAAAAAAGGTTTTCTTTAAGTTGTCCAAGGCAAAGAAAGCTCTTGGAATAATGGACAGCAGACTGTCTGATGATCAGACAAGACGAATAGCGGCTTATCTTGATGTTCCTGAAAATGATGTGACGCGCATGGCCACAAGAATCGGCGCCCGCGATTTGTCGCTGAATTCTCCGGTCGGCGATGACGATTCAAAAGATGTTTTGTCGAATTTGGCCGACTCGGGCGACGCGATTGAAGACACGATTGAAAGATTTGAGTTCAAGCGCCGCGGCTATGACATACTGCGCCGCAATATGGAAGCTCTGCCAAAACGCGATCGCGAGATTTTGCAAGCCAGAAGATTGACCGAACCAGCCGCAACATTGGATATTCTGGCCAAAAGATATGGAATATCGCGCGAAAGGGTGCGCCAGATAGAAGAACGCGCCTATAAAAAACTGCAAGACGCGGTTTTGAATGAAGCAAAAGGCCGCAAAGAAAAAAATGGCCAGAAAATAGAGAAATTTGAATGAAAAAACAGAAATTAAATTTTATATATTTTTGTGTTTTGCATTTCTTCATTTGGTCTTTCAGTGCATCCGCGTATGAGTATAACCATGGCAGTTATGGAATCAAACTAGCCGGATACGGAACTATCGGGGCGATAGAGCCGGATTTTGACAAGCCGGTCTTTATCGGCGACTGGCGACTGCGCGGCCAGATGAATTATTCTTTTGCGTCAAACAAAACTTTTGGCTTGGTATATGCTATTGACGAATTGGCGAATTATCAGAACAAGTTTGCCCGCGATGCATTCCTATTTGTTGAAAATTCGGGTTTAGGCCGCGCGGAAGCCGGATTTACCGATTCAGTCGCAACCAAGCTGGGCATCGGATTGCCTGATGTTGGCGGTCTGCGCATAAATGACAATCCTTTGTTTTACAAAAAGACGTCTTATGATGTTCCGGTGATTTCAAATACTACGGCCGCCAGCGGCAGATACTATCCGCGCTTGAATATAGTATCCGCGCCGTCGCATCCTTGGCAGTTCGGCGCTTCTGTGGCCGGATTATCCAGCGATTACAAATATGCGGCTGATTTCGGCGTAAAATACCGCAAGCCAGAGGGAAAAACCAAGACGACATTTTCAGCCGGAATGTCTTTTATCGATTCGCCGGAGAATTTTCAAACAGATGTGTTTGCGCCGCCTGTCAGGGCGGCGTCCAGGATGCAATTATCCGCCGGTATGAATTTGCAGTACAACAGCTGGCTTTTCGGAGTGTCAGCGCGCGCAATATATGACTATAAACCTGTCGGCATGCCAGCCGACGGCGTCATCGCCGGCGCCGGCGTCAGCTATGATTTGCTGAAATATAGCTTGTCGGCGTCATACATGCTTTCCGATATCGGCGTGTGGAATGACGCGAAAGACAATATCGAGCATACCGGCCTGCTGTCTTTCAGATATAAATACAGCAAGGAAGCCAGCGTTTGGATATCAACCGGAATCGGCGCCGGTACGCCGTTTGTCAGCGCGGGTCTGAAATTTGAATTTTAGCCAAAACAAAACCGCGGCGCCTTGCGCGCCGCGGTTTTGTTTTTAGCCCCGCTTTCTGCTGCTCACAGCAGGCATGAAAGCATGGCGCCGGTGTTTTTCAGCATGAACCAGCCGTTTCGATAATCCGTTGAATACACCATTATCATGAATATTGATATCACGCCTATGACAATCATCACATTATATTTTTTGCCCTTCATGCAATACAGGCTGATGTTGTAGAATAAAAACAGTATGTATGCGTCCACAACAATGCTTATTATCCAAAGAGAAGTGCAGTTGAACGCCAGCGCATTAAGAACCAATATCACGGGATATATGAAAAAGACGGACGCCAGCCCCTTGACCGCGATTTCCCAGTCGCGCTCTCCGCCTGTTATTTCGGAAACCAGCATCAGCAGCCCGCTTAGAACGAACAGCAGAGCAACAGCCAGAACAGGAACTATCACAACGGCGGTGAATACAGAGCCGATTGTGATGGTGGCCCCGCCTATAAGGCGCAGTATCAAAACCAGTCCGCCGGCCAGCATGCCGTACATGAATGCGCGCAGCATCGATTCTTCCAAATTGCCGTCAGCCACGATTTTTGTGAAGTAACGTTTCGGTTTTATAAGAATATCCCGAATATGCTTCAACCAGTTTGTTAGTTTCTTCTTCATTTTTCTACTCCAATATATTCTCTTTCATCTTTGCAAGATAATTTAAAAAAATCAATGGAAAAAGTAATGGACCAAGTAGGAATTTATAACTTGTTCCGCAATTGCCGGTTGTTTTGGAATTGATGAATCTGAACATATTGGCTTGAAATTCGCCTTGCCTTGTGGGATAATCCGACTAAACAAAATGGTGTTATAGAATGTCTGCGCAGTCCTATGTTAAAATCGTAATCGCCGGCCGGCCCAATACGGGCAAGTCCAGCCTGTTCAACGGGTTGACCGGCACCCGCGATGCGTTGGTGCACGACAGACCCGGGGTGACGCGCGACTGTGTTTCCGGCCAAATGTCGGGCGGCAGATGTCGGATTTTCGACACGGCCGGTTTGGAAAAAGTGCGCGACGGCATCGGAAAATTGTCAACGGACGCTGCTTTAAGAGAGATTGCGGATGCGGATGCGATTCTTTTTGTCGTGGACGGCCGCGCGGGCTTGGTGCCAGAGGATCTGGATTGGGCGCGCGCTGTAAAGAAATCGCAGAGCGCGGAACGAAAAGCAAAAATACTGCTGCTGGTGAATAAAACCGAATCAAACAAACGCATGGCGGATATAAATGAATTTTACAAGCTGGGGTTTGGCGAGCCGATTCCGATTTCTGCCGAGCATAAAAAGGGCTTTGATAGGATTTACGAATTTTTGGAAAATATCGGCGGCGGAAAAGAAGAAACCTTATCGGCAAATAATCCGGCTCTGAAAATTGCAATCCTTGGTCAGCCTAATGTCGGAAAGTCCACATTCGTTAATAAAGTCCTTGGCGAAAACAGGCAGATTGTAAAGGACGAGCCCGGAATAACCCGCGATACCGTCAAAATACCCGCAAAATTCTATGGGCGCGATATTATCTTAATGGATACCGCCGGCCTGCGCCGCAAGGCGGGAATTACGGACGATGTTGAGACTTTGTCCGCATTAAAATCTTTGGATGCCATCGAGAAGTCAGATGTCGTAATTTTGCTGATAGACGCCACAAAAGACATTGAAAACCAAGCGCTGGGAATAGCGTCGCGCGTTTATGACGTCGGTAAGATTTTATGCGTCGCGCTGAATAAATGGGATTTGGTTCCGGAATATGAGCGAGATGACAGGCTGCTGAAACTAAAACACCAGTTCGGCAACTCTTTTCATCAGATTATAAAGCCGCTTGTTTTGGCGGTTTCGGCGGAGAATGGCGCTGGCGTTAAGAATCTGTTCAAGCGGATTTACGAACTTTGGGATATTTCAAATTCTCGCGCTCCGACCAGCCTGATAAACCGCACGATAGAAAAGCTGGTTGAAGCGCGCCAGCCACCGATGTCGCGTTTAAAGCGCCCGATGAAAATAAAATTCGCATCGCAGACAGGAACGCATCCGATGCGGATAGTCTTGAATGTCGGCGGCGCGTCGGACATGCCGGAAAGCTATACGCGATATTTGCGCCGCGGACTAGCCAAAGCGCTGAATTGGGAGCAGCTGCCGATAATCTTGGAATACAAAAAGTCCGAGAATCCATTCGATTAACATTGCGGCTTTTAAAAATAATATTTTAATCCAACGCGCAGTCCGCTGATTCGGGCAAAGCCGTCATTCTGACTGAGAAATTGCGACAGACTGAATCCATGGCGGTATCCTATATTCGCAATAATGTCTTTTGATATGTTGAATTCTGCGCCAATGCCGAGATGCATACCCAGTCCAAAGTGGCTTTCGTCCGCGTTTAGGTCGCCTGAATATTTCAGTTTTGAAAATGTGAGTTCAGGGCCCAGATCCAGATAAAATGACGGATTCATAAAAGACAACGCAAGCCCGCCGCCACCAAATGTAATAATGTCCAACGCATGATAGAACACCCAGTTTGCAACCTTGGGATAGCTGATGTGATAGGCGATATAAACATCATAATAAGTCGCGCTGGTTTGAATGTCGTATTCCGCTCCGACAATATTGCTGCCGCCGATGACCGAGCCGATGTCTTTCATATCTTGCTTTCCGGTATTTATGTATGCGCCGCCAAGATAAAAACCATGCCGGTTTTTTTTGCCATAGCCGAATTGCAATTCCAACGCATTGTTTGACCGGTCGAATAAGTCATTCCGATGGCGGTTCAAATTAACGCCATCTATGATTGCGAAGGTGTTGCGATATTCAGAACCAGCGGGGGCGCCGGCGTTCGCATTCAGGTATGCGGCCTGAGTAAAAAACCGCCAATTGACATCGGATTCCGCCGCCACGGCCGCGACGGGCAGACATGCGATTCCGAATAAGAATAAAATTTTTTTCATATTGCTCGATTAATTTTTAAGGCGCATTTCTGCGCCTTGATGTTTTTTACCATGTCGGGGCGTGGTCGCCTTCCTTTACTATCGGCTGCTCGTCTTCCCATACCGACAGGCCGGTCTTCAAGTCCGTCAGAGTCAGCTGCAAATAATATTCGACGCGGGTGTCGGTGCTGGAAAACCAACCGGATTTCAGGCCGATGTTTCGTTGCAGCATTTTTCCCGACAGCGACATGTTCGGCGCCACCAAAGTTCCTTTGCCCGCAATGGTGCCGGCGTCATATTCCGCATTGCCGCGGGTTTCGCGCATTTTATGCGTGGTTTCGTCTTCGGCCACATTCTTTTCATATTCAACTTCGGCGTATCCCTGAGCCTTGGCTTCAAGCGAAGACGAATGTTTCGGGCCGCCGCTGACCGCTTTTAATTCGGCGGATACAGGAATATAGCCCGTGGCGGTCGTCGTCTTGTTTTGGAAGCCGGTCGTTATCTGCGCCTTGCCCGAATTGACAAGGGTCGTGCGGATTTTCTTTATCAGTATGTCCGTATCGAATCGCTGCATGGTGTCGTTTTCGATATTTGCGATTGCTATCACAGGACTTTTGACTTTGGCAAGCGCGCCGCTGACAACCATAGAGTTTGTCATTTTCTCCGCAGTGTTCGTCCAGTCGCGGTATTCCAGCTCCATAACCTGCTGCATGTTGGCGACTTCTCTTTCGCTGTTCAGGTCAACGGTGCGCGTTTCGCCGCAGGCAGCCAATGCGGCCAGCATCGCTATAAATGATAATCTTTTCATGTCTTCTCCTTTTATTTTATTTTTATAACTTTCGCATCATAAGTATTCCCGCCCAGGCGCACATAAACCAAGTGATTTCCTGTTTGGGGCACTTTTACTTCCGCAATCAGGTTATCACCGGATTTCAACTCAATCAAGCCGCTTTTGTCTTTTTTTACGCGCAGCAGGTAAATGCTTTTCGGCAGTGTCGCCCATGTTCTGACTTCCGCGCTGGCGCTGGCCATGGAATATGCCGTCGCCGCCAGTCCCATCAGCCCTGAATATTTGTTGTTCGAATTGTACAGCGTCGCCTGCAACACCGCCTTGGCCACGGCGGAGCCCCAAGCGCGCAAAGCCTCGTTCACTCGGTATTCGCCGTATTCGGTCATAAACATGGCGTCAATGTCCGCCAGCAGCTGCGACGAATCTATATGCGCCGAGTTATTAAAGAATACCGGCTCTGACACTGCGATGGAGACAATTATGATTTTGTTTCCGGCCGGCCATGGCATGCTGAATCTTTTTTCGCGCAGTTTCGGCGCGAATCCGGATTCTATGAACACCCATGACATTCCGGACGGGATTTGGCTGGATTTTGCGGATTCCAAGTCGCTTTTTATGAATTTGTTTTCCGGCATCATTCCGCTGGCGCGCTTTAAATAAGTTTTAGCATCTTCAAATTTTCCGGCATTTAAAAAATAAATTCCGGACAAGTATGTCAGCGCCGGATTCATGATGTCGCGGAATGCCGTCCATTGCGAGTTCTCGTTTTTCAGATTTTCGGCCAGCTTTTCATTTTCGGCGCCGGCCTTTTGATTTTCTTCTATCAGTTTTTCATATTCGCGGCTCATTTTCTGCTGGCGGTCGTAAGATTGGTTTATGACCACGCGCGCGTCGTCCGGACGATCGTCGGCCAGCGCGTCCCAAATCTGGTAATAAGACACAAACAAGGCGTCCATCATATAAGGGCGATAGTCGTTCGCCATGTTCCCGCCCACTATGGCGCCGGCTTCGCGCCAGAAATCACCGCCAGTCAGATCCAGCGCGCGCCGGTTGAATTCTTCATAAGCGCGGTCGCTGGCGGCGAATTCGTTTTCGTGAAACAGTCCGTCAGCGGTTATCAGCAGCTCTAAATTATCCTGTTTGGGAATATTTTTCGCGCCGGAGAATTTTTCAGACGCAGCCGCGTAGTCGCCCATGCTGTAAACATCGCGCACATCGTCAAGTCTTCTTTCCATATTTTGGGCGCAGGCGCACAGGCCGAACGCCAAAAAGCAAATAATATATGCCGGTTTTATTTTCATAATAGGATTATACTACAAATCATCAGCCAGTCAATAGCCGCCGTGTCATGCGCTTAATATTTTGATTTCGTTTGTCTTGGGATTATAGATTTTCGGGATTCCGCCGTAGCCCATTACCGCATGATGCAAAGGGATTAGAAATTCCGGCAATGGCGAAGCCTCGCCCATTTTCACTTTGTCGTCCAGTTTGATTTGAACATCGTTTTTTCTTAAAAAGTGCCTTTCCTGATCCGCTTCTATGGGTCTGTTGTAATAGCCTTGTATCAGCACGACCTGCTTTCCTGTCGGCAGCTTCATCAAATCCATCGGCGTATACAGCAATTCTTCTTCCGGTGTTTCGACTTCTTTTCCCTTGTCGTCTGTTGTTATTTTGATTTTCATTTTGTTGCCTATCATTTCTGAAAACCGTTTTGCCGTGTCCGGATCATTTTGGCGCATGATGATTTTTGCCGCAGTCGTGGATATGATGGTCGATGCGGCGTCATTGCCGTATTTTTCCGAAATCTGGTGAATATCCTGTCCGATTATCAGGTATGATATTTTCTGTCCGCGCCCCAGATCGGGCCCCTGGATGACCGCTTGCAGCTTTTGCATCTTGGGCATTTCGTCCAATACGAACAGCACGGGACAAGGACCCATTTTCTGACCCAGACTGTTGGTTGCGTTAGGCGCGTTGGCCAGCAGAAAGTTGGACATCAGCTCTATAAAAATTCCGGTGATGGGATTCAATGCCTCGGCATCGACCATATTTATGGACAGATAGACCGAGACCGGTTTGATTTTTCCATCGCGCGGGTCGCGCATTCCGCGCAAGTCCGAGAGGTGAAAATCCGAATGGCTGGTGCGGTTGCGCACGGCGGCATTGCGGAAAATCCCAAGTCCTGTCATGACGGTGGACAAGATGGAACCGCGCTCTTTGTCGGGGGTGTTCGCCAGTTGAGTCAGTTCCAAAACGGCGCGGTGCGCGTATGAATACTGCCTTGCCTCATTGACGGCGTTCAGGAACAAATCTTTCATCGGATCCGACAGCATGACCATTTGGTCGCCTTCTTTGCGGCGGTTTTCAATTGAATCTGCGATTTGTATCTGACTTGCGTTCTGCCAGTCCAAAAGCATTGACAGAGACGCTTCTTTGCCGCGCCAAGCATCCGGAATATTCGCCCAGGTTCCGATATGCACATAATTCATGGCATTCATCTGGCCCGAGCGCAGCAGGCTCAGCGCTGCATAAGCGTTCGGATCATTCATCATCGATGTGTAGTAATCGCTTAATACCGCCGCGTCTTCGGCGTCGAAAGTGCCCGCCTCTATTCTGGAATAAAAATAATCGTTGGCCTTGGCGCGCTCTATCTTCGACACGATGAATTGAATCAGCCCCGACAGCGCGGAGCGGCCGGACAACGTCCAGTGCGGATCAGCGGACGACGACGCTTTTTCCGCAATCAGAATATTGCACATGGAGTCTATATACAAATCGCGCTGCTCGCTGTTGGTCGGAACATGCTCTGGCGACAGCGGGTTCCAGCTGGGATAATATATTCCGTTTTCCGGATTGTCCTGTCCCGCCCAGTTCATGATGAACACCGGCCCGACAGTCGCGCGGTATGCGGAAGTTTGTTGTTTTAATTCCGGCTTTGGGTCGTTGATTATCATTGAAACACTGTCGCATTCAAGAATGGTCGGCACGACCACGCCTGCGGTTTTACCGGCTCCGGGCGGCGCGACGCATAAAGCCGACAAGCATTCGTCAAACATCAGGGGCTTTTTCTTAAAGTATCCCAGAACCATCATGAATCCGCTGAACAGGCCGTTTTTATTTTTATAGTCGGTCCCCATTTGCTTGATGTCTTCTTCGGTCGCCTTGTTGGAGGATTTTTCTTTGAACTTGTCTTTTCCGTGCGGATTAAATTCCTCAATCAAGGTCGCATGCGCCAGAAAATGATAGACTATTATTGGAATCAGCGGACAGATGCAGGCGATGTCTGTGCGCATCAAGGTTCTTTGCAGCCAGTCGGGAATCTCTGCAAGGACGGAAAGCCCGCCGGAGAAAAACATGTTTTCAAAATATACCGACATCCACTTGGCGGTTGCCGGCGACATGCCGTACCGCCACAAATGCTCGACAGCAAAGGCAATGCCGAACGCCAGCGCACAGCCCAGCCATATTCCGGTGGCCCAGCGAATGCGCCAGAACAGCTGCGCCATTGGTTTTTGCAGATGCGGTTTGTAAGAGCTGGACTTGAATATATTCAAGCCCTTGGAATCTTCGCCTGCTGATAAAATCTTGAACTTGCCGGCCATTGTGCTACAATTATAGCACAAAACAGCGGACATGGAATGAAAAATTTGCCGAGAATTTTTATAAATGAACAAATAGAGGCTGGAAAATCATATCTGCTGACGGCGGCTCAGTCGCATTATCTGACCAAAGTTATGAGGGTCGGCAGGTGCCTGATTTTTAACAACGGCTTGGAGTTTTCGGCGGAATTGGCCGGCGATTCAAAATATTTGGTTGCGGGCGCCCAGACCGGACGCCGCGACCCGTCGAATGACATGACTTTTTGTTTCGCGCCGGTAAAAAAGATTGACGAGATGCTGAACATGGCGACGCAGATGGGCGTCGGGCGCATGCAGCCGGTCATAACCGAACGCACTGTCGCGCGTCATGCGAATTGGGGCAGGATTGAGAAAATAATAATAGAAGCGTCCGAGCAATCGGGAAGAAATTCTATTCCGGAATTGGCGGCTCCGATAATAATGGACAGCTGGATAAAAAAACAAAGGGAAAAGATAGTTTTTGCCGATGAAAGGCTTGCGCATTGCGACAGCCATTCCGCAAATCTGCCTTTTCGCCCTTCTGTTCTTTTAATAGGCCCCGAAGGTGGATTTTCGCCGGCCGAATTTGCCGCGCTGGATAATGCGGGCGCGGTCGGCATATCGCTGGGGAAAACGATTCTTCGTGCGGAAACAGCCGCGGTTGCGGCATTGGCGAAAATATTATGAAAGTCAGAATAGCAAAATTTTTAGCGGAACGCGGCGTCGGCTCGCGCCGCGCTGCGGAAAAGCTTGTTGAATCCGGCGCGGTTTCAGTCAACGGCGCGACGGTAAGCAGTCCTGTGTTTTTTGTTGACGGCACTGAGAAAATCACGGTGTCGGGCAGAATGATAAAGCCTGAAAAGGAAACGAGATTATATGCGTTTCACAAGCCGGTAAATACGCTCGCGACCGCCAGCGACCCGTCGGGGCGGCGCACTATTTATGATGTTCTGCCAAAGCGATTCGGAAATCTGAAATATATCGGCAGATTGGATTACAAGACCACGGGGCTGCTGCTGCTGACAAACGACGGGGAACTGGCGCGGCGGCTGACTTTGCCAGAGAATCATGTCAAGCGCGTTTATATCGCGAAGCTGCATCCGAAAAAGTTCGGCGACGCCTCCGTGTCCGGCGCGCGGAGCATGACGGCGCTTAAAAAGTTTCTTTCGCCGACATCGGCGGACGATTCTGTTTTTGACATTCTGCGCACCGGCGCCAAAATCGGCGGCGTCAATTACGCGCCGATGCGGATAGATTTAATATCCAGATATCCGCTGAATGTGAAAATAACTTTGACCGAGGGGAAAAAAAACGAAATCCGAACAGCATTCGATTACATCGGGCTGCCGGTCGCCAAGCTGCATCGCGTTTCTTATGGAGAAATCAAGCTTGGAAATCTTTCCGCAGGAAAAATTATAGAGCTGGATAAGCGCGAGATAGAACGCGTTTGCGGCAATATTCGCGATTTGTGAAATTTATCTTGCAGAAAAGAATTGACGCGCTGTAAAAATCTTTTTATAATGGCATTGTAATCAGATAATTTTATGCGCCGGACGCGCGGAAAAAGGCAGTGGATAGTTTTTAGATTGGGCGAATATTCGTGTTATTTGTTTGAATACACAAGGTGCGTTCCGCACAGATTCGGTTCTTTATTTTGTTCCATGTCGGCGCGCATAAAAACAGTTTGATTGCAAAACCTGTAGGAAGGGAGATTCTGATGAGAAAGATAAAAACAGCCTCAAAAAAACCGGCGGTAGCCGCCAAAAAATCAGCCTTGATTGAAAAAAGCACAGAAACGGCAGCCTCTCGGTTTAATTCGTGGTCGCTTTCAATTTTTGTTTACTGGTTTGTCATTTTGTTCTTCATATCCGCCACATTTTACATACTCGGGCGCAGCCATAGCTTTTTGCGTCCATCGGACAGCAATGTGGAGATAACCGAGGAAGCTTTGATGAAGCCGAATGATTATTTTAATTCCGGCAAGACGAAATTGCTGGCCGGGAATGTTGACGAGGCTATTGCCGACCTGACAGTCGCGCTGGATTCCGACGACCCGTCGGCCGATGCCTTTATCCTGCGCGGAGAGGCGTACATGCAGTCAGGCAATTATAAAGACGCGATGGAGGATTTTAACAGCGCCGTTAAAATAGATTCTTTGAATTCCGTTGCCTTTTATGACCGCGCGTTGCTGTATATGCGTTTGGAAGATTATTCGGCCGCTTTGGCGGATATCAATAATTCTCTGGCCGCGCGGGCGGTTCGTCCGAACGACATTTTGCAGCTGCGCGATATATACGCAAAGCGCGGACAGTTGAATTTATGGCTGAAAAATTGGGAAGGCGCGGTTGGAGATTATACGAATTCATTGTCGCGCCCCGAAGGGATTGTCAGCGCGTCCGTATACGCGGAACGCGCGGAGGCATACACGGCCCTGAATCAATATCCGGCAGCGATTAATGATTACATATCCGCCGTCCGGATAATATCAGAGCAAATACAAGGCGCGCCCAGCGCGGAAGCCCGGGAAGATTTGTCGCGCAACGCTTTAAATTACTTTGAAAAGTCTGCGGCGCTGAATGTGCGGATAGGTAGTTTAGAGGCCGCAAAGTCCGACTTGGAATCCGCCTATGCCATAGCGGTTGCATTGAATGATGCCGAGACAGTTGAAAGATTGAAAAGTTTGATTAGCGAGATGCAATAAAGAAACGCGCCGCCGGCGCGTTTTTTATTATTAATCAAGTCGCGGGTCTTGGTTCAGCCCGATTTAGCGCCGGAACCGCCAATCAATGCGGCGAAACAAATTATTTGTAAAATTCTTATTTATTTTAATCTTATTTTATGCTAAAATTCTTGGCAGAGAGAATATGAGGAAACTGATTGCGATTTTTATATTGTGTCTTGCGCCTTGCGTGGCGCCGGCGGATTCGCCGCTGTCTGGCACGGCCGGCAACAATTTGACCGCCTTTAACAGCGGCATGGGCTCGATAAATAACAATTCTTGGAATCAGATGACGAACAACAGGACGCCGGCGGCTGATTTTGGGAACTGCAACTCATTGATTCTGCGCTGCGCGCAGCCGAAATGCGCGTCCGGCGGCTGCATCAGCATGGAAATCGCGTATCCGATTGTTTCCGGCTGCGTCATGTCGAACGCGACCTGCAAGGGACATGGCGAGGCATTGATTCAGGCTATTTCCGCACAGCTTGTCGCAAATTCCACCGCCAAGGCCAATGAGCAGATGGCCAGCGCGCAGGCCTCGGCCACTGCGGCGGCCGCCGCGCAAAGCGAACAGCAAATGCAGCAGATGCAAATGCAGATGCAGGAAATGCAGAATCAGATGTCCCAGCAGGCGGCGCAATCCGCGGCGGCGGTTCAAGCCGCGCTGGAAGAGCAAAAACAACTTGCGGCCGCCGCTGCGGCGGAAAGCGCCGCGCGCGATGAAGCCGCCAGGGCTGCGGCTGCGGCGGCCGCCCCCGCTCAACAGATTGCGGCGGCTGCCAGCATGGGCGTGTCCCCCGATGTTCTGGCGCGCGAACAGGCGTCCGGCCAGATTATGACCCAGCTGGAAAATGCCGATGTCGCATTGAAATCCTTAAAGACGAAAATGAGGACCATTTTTGACTACGCAAGATGCGATCCGTCGGGAAACAACTGCACCGGCCCCAAGCGGGTGAAGATATTCAAGCAAAAGGCGAATGAATTTTTCGAACCGTACGAAACCGTATTGGATGAAGTTTATGACGCGCTGATTATGGCCCAGTCATTGGGCGTCGACATTACTGATATTTACATGATGCTGAACGACAGCTGCAATACATGGGGAAAATACATGTGCGCGCCATGCGAAGGGGAAAGGCCCGGCGTCCTTGGCAGATCCGACTTTGAAAGCACTCATCCTTGCACATGCATGGGCACGGGGGAAAACCGGTCTTGTTTTTACGATGTCAAAAGAAATATTGCATCGGACGGCTCTACGAAAGTGTCGGCGAAACAGGAACAGTGCCAATTGCAGCGAATGATTACATCGTCGGAAGAAGTTCAGCAAAACTGGCTGGAAATGGATACCGGCTCTTCGGGCGGGATACGCGTTGCGTGCGCTTCGGATGCGCTGGACAATTCCGTTTTGTTCAGAAACCGCAAAAAGCAGGCCAAGATAGATATTGAAGTATTGGAACGTCTGATTAATCAGGATGCGGGCATCACGATTCCAAAAGGACAGGAAAAAGGTTGGATAACGCGCTATTGCAGCGTTGATGACAATGATGTGCCAATGCTGCAAACTTTGGTTCAGAAAAAAGCCCTAACCACATCGGGTTTTGGAAAGATGTGCGTTGCGGAAAAAGACCTAAAAGCAAGAGCAGTGTCCAGCGCGTTTGTTTATAATGCTGCAGAAAATATAGCAAGAACCAATTGTGAAAGCACCACCGCTGAATCATCATTTAAAACTAAGAATGATATAGAATGTAAATATGGTAATGGTAATACAGGGTGCGGTACAGTGCCAACAGGTACTGCTGATACGGAGGCAAGAAAAAAAGCAATTGAAATTTGTATTAAGTCAGAAGAACCAATTGTTCAAAAAGAATTGATTAAAGACTGCACAGAGTCCAAAGGCGTTTGGGATAATGGAAACTGTAAATGTGGCGATGGTGAACTTGAAAAACTAACTTGTACAGGTCATACTATATCAACAGTTGAAGAGACTCGTTTTACAGATGATGAGAATTATGAAATTAAGGAAGACTGTGAAAATGCGAATCCAAATTACGAATGCTACTCATTCAAAGCCAAAGGTAAGACCTATTGGCGTAAGAGCGAATTACGCAAAAGCACGAGTACAAGCTCCGTCCTATTCCTCCCCACAGTTGCTACACCTAAATTTAATACAAAAATCACTGGAAATGATTATTACAACTTTCTCAATTAGAACGTAAAATTTTGAATAAAAATGAAAACAAAAAACAGATTTTTTTATGAAACTTTGCGGCGCGGCGCATTTGCAGTCTTGTGTCTTGCGCCATGCGCTTTGTTTGCGGCAACCGATACAAGCTGCGACGATGAGAGGAACGATTTTATCAACCAGCGCCTGGCGCTGTGCAGCACGCATGTGTATAATATCGGCGCGTCGCAAAATCCTGAATCGCTGGAAGTCCGGCAGACTATGAACGAAGTTGTGGCATTGAAAACGACTATCATGACGCAGCAGATAAAAAAACAGTATGACGCCTTGGAAACAACAGTTAAAAGACTAAAAACGCAATTGGAAAAAGCCATATTGACCGCCAGCATGGAAGCCGCCGGCGCATCAAAAGAGGAATCTTCAAGCAACAGCAGAAAATCCAACTATATTGAAAGCAGCTTCAAACCCAAGGCCGAAACCATTAATATTGTTCGTCAAAATCTTTCCAGCATAATCAGCGAATTGTCCGGCAAAAGCGATAGCGCAATGGTATCGTCTCAAATAAAGAAACAGATAGTAAAAGATGCCGACAATATAGCCGCATTCTCGGGCTCAGGTCAATCAGGTAAATTACCTGACTGTGCAGAAAACAAATTGAGTAATGTCGCGAATGCGAGAAAATGCATGCAAGATATAAATGGCAGAATTGATGCTATAGAAAACAATACATCTCAGCAAAATTTATTTCCCTGGTCTTCGCGTTAATAAACTAACTTTTGCCGGTTTATATTTTGCAGTTATTTTAGTATAGCGGTAATTCTATGCTGTCTTCAATTATTATAAGAATAATATTAAATATTCAATCAATATTTGCGTCTTAGAAATTATCCTTTTAGGACGCCAAACCTCAAAAAAGTAATTGATATAAAATAAGTATTCAATCATAATTAGAATATAATCTTATTAATTAGGATTATAATCAAACTAATCCCAAAAACTATACCATGTTGCGGGATTATAACCAAAGCGAGAGAGAAAAAATGATGACTCATGAGGATGTATGGAAAGCAATAGAGCTGTTTGCTAACGAGCACAACATGTCTTGTTCCGGACTGGCCAAGACTAGCGGAATGGATCCGACCACTTTCAACAAAAGCAAGAGGTGGTCCAAGGAAGGACAGCCCCGATGGCCGTCTACTTTAAGCATATCGAAGATACTGTCATCTACGGGCTGCAACATAGCTGACTTTACCAGATTCATAAAGAATCCCGACGACCAATAGTTCATGTGCTATTAGTTCATGTGCTATGATTGAGATTCTAAGTCAGGGAACTGACATCTGTTGATATCTTATGGACAATGGCATAGAAGTCTGTTGTAGTCTGATATCGGTGCGATTTCTGACATAATCTGTGGCGCCTGGTTTAATCGACTTGGTGCTGTGAAATCATGCTCGGCTGTTAAGAAATAGGACTAACCCAGCTTTAATTATTATACCAAGTTTAGAACTTGGGATATGCCCCTTCTTGGTAAAGAGGAGGAGAATCCGAGCACGGGGCACGCCCCTCTTGATAAAGAGGGACTAATCCAAGCACGGGACATGCCCCTCTTGATAAAGAAGAGGACAAATCTGAGCTCGGGATATGCCCCTCTTGATAAAGAGGGGAGGTTTTCCGAGCAAGCTTCGCTTGCCGGAAAAACGGGGAGATTTCTGGTTGAGTATTAAAAATAAGAATATTTCTTCTTCCTTTTTTGTTTATAAGAAAAGATTATTTGTTTTTTTTATTATTAAGAATAAATCCTTTGTATAAATCATAAATTCTATTAGTGCCAATCTTTAACCAAAAATCCCCCAAGAGTTGCTAGCTTCGCCTATGGCTCAGCAAGCCAACTCTGTCCCCCTTTACCAAGGGGGACAAATCCGAGACCGAATTCTTGCGCCAAGTTTTGAACTTGGGTTAAGCCCCTCTTGATAAAGAGGGAGAATCCTAGCGTGGCTTAGCCCCTCTTGATAAAGAGGGGAGAAAAGCTAGGAGCTTGCGTAAGCAAGCGACCCAAGCTTTTCGGGGAGATGTTTGGTTTAATAACATCGGCCAAATAATCATTTTTCTCAATTGACAACAATTTGAAAACAGTTCAAAATATATGAGAAAAGTTTCTATAAAACTATGCCTAATCTAAACCACCGTTTATTTTAGGCATTTTTTTATTTTTTAAAATCCATGATTTCTGCGACATTTTGAACCCCCCGATATGCCTAATCCAAAGGGTGGTTTGTTATGTGCAATCTTGGCTGTTGCAGTGTCAGTCAATACAGCAGACGGGGCAACAGGCTATGCGTGTTATTCTTCGACGCCAACAAGTCCTACTTCGTGCAGTAGTTCTACATACACCGACTACACAGGCGGTTGGGCTGTTTACGGCTGCACTGGCAGCAATGTCAGATTATTTTACGGCGCCAGCGGCTGTTCAGAAACATCTGGAACTTTTGGTGTTGCTGGCAGTCCGACATTTACTTCCAGCGGCGGACAGTATTGCTGGTGCAGGATGTACGGACCAGATTTGGGTTCTGTGTCGGGTTCGTGGGTCCTCCACAACGTCTACGGCTCTGCGTCTTATTGCGCTTACGATTGCGCTCTCAACTGCGCGGCCGGCGCCGCGTACTTTTCCGACTATCGGTCGGCGCTGTTTTCTAATTAAAAATGGGGAGACAAATCCGAGCACAGGACATGCCCCTCTTGATAAAGAGGGGCGGTTTTCCGAGCAAGCTTGCTTGCCGGAAAAACGGGGAGATTTGTGGTTGGTTATTATATGAAAAAAAGCGGAAACGACAGCAGAAACTGCGCCCGGGGTTTAACTAATATCGGGTTTGGTCTGCATTATTGCTGTAAATGTGGCCTCAGACACTTTTTTCCCGCCGACCATCGCGATGCCGTGGAATTTGTAAAGCGTCATTTTGGTTATTATTAATTCGACATGCAGCTCTAATATATCTCCGGGCTTCACCATATGATAAAATTTGATTTTTTCCATTGTTGTGAAATAACCGGTGCTCTTTTCGCCCGTAGTATGCAATCTTTTGAATGCGATGAAGCAGGCTGTTTGAGCCAGCGCTTCAATCTGTAAAACGCCGGGCATTATCGGATTGTCGGGAAAATGCCCCGCGCACCAGAATTCGTCGCCGCGGACATGCTTAATCCCGACGCCGCTATTTTCGTCAAAGCTGCGGATTTCATCAATCAGCCGCATGTCGCCACGATGCGGAATTATTTCTTCAATGCCTTTTGCGTCTATCATTTTATGCTCCGTGAGTTCATAGGTCTTACGATTTTGTTTGCTTGCGCAGCCACGCATAGTGGCGCATAAATTCCGTGCCCGGGCCGGCCGGATAACCCATGTGTTTCGCCCCGTCCGGAACATCGCGGAATACCCCGCTGTTCGCGCCGATTTCCGAATCGTTTCCGACTTTGACGCCGTTTGCAATGCCCACATGCCCGCCTATCAGCGCGCGGTCGCCGATAACGACGCCGCCCGCAATGCCGACGCCGCCCGCCAGAAAGCATTCGCTGCCTATTATCACGCCGTGCGCGATCTGGCATAAATTATCGATTTTTGTGCCTTCGCCCACCAAAGTGTCGGCCATGGCGCCGCGGTCGATGCAGGAATTGGCGCCGACTGACACCCTGTTTCCAATGGCAACCCTGCCTACATGCGGTATGAACACATTTTTCCCTTCCGAGCGCGTAAAGCCAAAGCCGTCTTTGCCTATAACAGCGTTCGAATGAATCACGCAGTCTTCGCCGATGGTTGCGTTTTCAATATGCGCGCCGCTATGCACGACAGTTCCGCGCCCCATAGATACATTTTTGCCGATAAAAGCGCCGGGATAAATCTTTACATTTGCTTCAATGACGGCGCCGCGTTCAACAGTTGCGAATTGCCCTATATAAACAGAGCGCTTTTTGCGAAAAAACACTCCTCTTTCAACATGCGCGGCCCAATGCACGCCGAAACGAGGTTTTTCCTTGTATATTCGCCCCAGTATTTTGACAATGTTTCCACGCGGAGAATCCGTAATCAACAGAGTTGCGCCCTCTGGCGCGTTATGCGCGTGTTCGGGTTGCAGCAAAATCACATTGGCCTTGGTATTTTTCAACACATCGACAGGCAGGATTTTAAAGGCGGAGCTGTTTTGCTCAGTCGAATAAAAAGCCAGCTGACCGCGTCGCGCGTCGGCAATAGGCGCAACGCCGTAGATTTGCGTTTTCGGATCGCCGGACAGTTTAAGGCCGAATTCAGCCGCCAGCTCGCCTGCGGTGGTTTTCGCGCCGCGCGGCATAAATAAAGATTTTATAAATTTAAACATGCAGCAATAATAACAGAAAATAGTTGATAGTCAATAGTCAACGGTCGCTAATCCACAGTAATTAATCTTTGGGCGACTGGCGATTATTGACTATAAAAAATGGTTCCACGCTAAAAACCAACCCGCATCGGTATTGCCCTTGCGGGTCGTTTTTTGTTACGGTCAGATTTCTATGTGCACAATATGTCTTTTTTCTCTCGTTTGTCCTTTATAAAGGACAAAGTTATTTTCAGACTTTGTTCACATCTAAATAATATACGGACAATCGAGAATCGATAAAAAATAGTTCCGCTGAAAAAACAAAACCCGTATCAGTATTGCCCTTGTGGGTCGTTTTTTATCGGTGTCAAAATTCTCATGTCCGGTATATGTCTGTTTTTCTCATCTTTATTTCAACACTTCCCATAAATCCTCAAATGTCTCGCTTGTATCAGAAAAACAAAAATGTCCCATATCTGTGTAGTTATGCTGGATTATGCTAGGATATTCCTGCATAATACGTTCAGTGCTAACTTTTATGGAGTCCATATCGTCCGCTGAGAAAAATAAATGAACTTCTTTAACCCTATCCAACGCATTTTTATTAAGCGTGAATTCTAAAAATGGAGCTTCGAGCTTCTGTGGGTCAAGCCAAGGCGCGACCAAGAGCAGCTTATCTAGCGAGACGTTCGGATTTTCATGAATCCATTTAAGAAAAAAACCGCAACCTGCGCTGTGTCCAACCACGACCGAAAGGTTTTTGTGGTCTAACTGTTCAAAAGTCTTTTTCCATTCTTGATAAACAGGTTTGTAAGGTGTGGGCATTTCAAGACACTGGCATAATAGTCCTGCGCGCAAGAATCTTTGTTGTCACCACGGTAGCCAATGCGCGTTTGACGGCGACGGAAAATTCATTTCAAAGTATTCTTCTCTATCACAAACGCCATGCAATATCACTGCTGTTTTCATTTTTACACCTTTCAATTACACGCAAATGATAGATGAAAACATGTCAGAAATAAAGATGAAAAATAAATTGTCCTTTATAAAGGACAATTTATTACTTTTATATTTTGCGATATGCATTTTAATTCTATGTCCGCAATATGTCTTTTTTCTCTGTTTTTACAGGCGGCCACCGTCGGCAATAATCACGGTTCCATTTACATAACTTGCGTCATCGCTAGCCAAGAATTTTATAATTTTTGCCATTTCTGATGGCTGGGAAATTCGTTTCAAACAAACTTTTTCTGCTTCTTCTGCCAAATAATCGACAGACAAGTCCTTGTTCATATCAGTATTTACCCAACCTGGCGCAATAGCGTTCACATTTACATACGGTGAAAATTCAATCGCAAGACTTTTAGTCAGTGATATTATTGCGGCCTTACTGGCATTATAGTCTATTGCATAAGGCGAAAAGTCGTTTATTCCGCTAGTGCTTGAAACATTCACGATTTTGCCAAATTTGTTTTTAACCATAATTTCTCCGACATATTTTGACATTGCAAACATACCAATCAAGTTTACATCCAAAGTGCGTCGCCAATCTTCAACAGAGCGTTCGTAGAATTCTTTATCTATCGCCATACCTGCATTATTTACAAGCACATCTATCTTGCCAAATTCCGCAATAACCGCATCAACCGCATTTTTTACTGCTTTTTCATCAGAAATATCGACAATAATTTCTTTCGCAACTTTTAGGTCCGTTTTTACAAACGGATTGCTATGCAAAATTATAACCTTTGCGCCCAATGCAATAAATTCCTGCGCGGTCGCATATCCAATGCCGCGACTGCCGCCAGTTACTAAAACAACTTTATCTTTCATATTGTTACCTCTTCACTTTTCAAAAGTGTAAAGGATTTTGTTGAAAAAATGAAGTATATTTTATTGTTTGTCCTTTATAAAGGACAATATTTTTGCGTCTTTCAAACTTGAACTGTCTTTTCGTACCGCTCCACAGTAATTAATCTTTGGGCGACTGGCGATTATTGACTATAAAAAATAGTTCCGCGCAAAAAACAAAACCCGCAAGCGCAAAGGCTTTGCGGGTTTGTTTGTCATTTGCGCCAAATGTCCATGTCCGCTATATGTCTTTTTTCTCACTTGTCCTTTATAAAGGACAATATTTTTGTGTCTTTCAAACTTGAACGAGGGTATGCAGCCGGATTCAATCGCCGCGCAGACGGGCGAATTCAACGAGATGTTGTCCGCGCTGTACAATGCCGACAATTATCATTCTGAAACAACGATTGTGATATGAACAACCCCGCTGAAAATGTTTTAGAAAAACTGAATCCAAACCCGATAAGGCAGATGCTGTCCGAAATAAGCGCTGTCGCGGGTTCTGATAAGATTCTGCCGGACGAGTTTCCGCAAAAGGGGTCTGTTTTGCGGGAATTTGCGGACACTGCAAAGGTTCCGGGAATTTTAAAACGAAATTTCAATGAAATGCTGGATATGGCAGGCAAAATTAAACAAACTGGCAATAGCCCCGTGGCACTGGATGAATTTTACCATCGAAAAGCCCAATACGAAGCTGCTCAATTAGGTCTGCTGCCTGCTGCATTTGGACAGATTTTAGGACTGGGAAAGAAGCAATTGATATACCAAAATATTTAATTAAAGGTCAAAATATTAAAACAATCTTACGAGATGGTAAAAAAGATGGCTCTGTCCCTACCCATTGTGTCTTTTTTAGTTGTATTTAGCTAAGCTTAATCTGGACGATATTCAGCATTTTTTACAATATATGCTATTACATTTAAGGGAACTCCATATTCCTCACTTATTTGCTCAAAAGATTTTTTAGATTTATTCCCATGAAAAATTTCTTGTAATAAATCTGCAGACTTACTAGGAGAAAGCCTATATTCTTTGTTTATCTCAAATAGTTCTTCAATTAGCTTCGCAGGAATAATAATTCTCACAGATTTCGATTCTGTATTAGATTCTAACTTTATATCTCTTAATCTCCACTCTGGATCATATACATCTTTATATATTTCATCAGTTGTTGTGTAATCAATATAATCATCATCTAAATATAAAGCTTCACTTTCTGATAATATTTTATTGCATTTTGTATGTTCTGCTTCTTCATCTTTTTTAAGTTTTTTATTTATAATGCGTGCTTTATTTCTTAGATAATCGCATTTTCTCTTGATTTGAAGAGCAAATACCAAGTCTTTCAATCTTTTGATTTCATCTTCTGTTTCCTGTTTCTTATCTTTTTTATCCTGTATCCAATCTTCAATTTTCACGCCGATTATTCCGAGCAATAATCCAGTTATACCAGCTATAACCCAAGTCATTTTATTTTCCTTTGTTTTCCATACATTATTTTAACAAATCAAAATCTACTTTTCTACTAAAAATATTAGTTCTATTTCTTAGATTTATAAACTCAAAATGGGAAAGCAATAGGATATGTTTAAGAAAAAAATTAAAACTATAAATCTTAATTTTGAAGAAGATATAATTGTTTGTAAGATAAAAGATGGAAAGTATTATATATTTTGATAGAAATGATATTTTTTCTTGTGGTACTAAATATATCATGTTTGAAGATGAAAAATGGTTAGATTCAGGATTACATCAAAGAATTTCTTTAAATTGTGATATAGAAGAAGGATCATATTATTATGGACTTATAAATAAATATAATCTTCTAAATAAAAAGAAGAATTAGACAATTTTATTAGTTTTAGTTAATTAGAGTCAAAAAGACACAATGGGTAGGACAGAGCGTTTTAATAATCTTGACGGCGCCAGAATGGGGATGTATAATCAAATCAATGCCGTGGATAATCCCGATATGACAAAACATATTCCTGGTTCAATGGCGCAATATTTAGAGGTACGCAAATGAAAACTGCTCTTAAAATTATATATGGCATATTTGCCGTCATCGGCGCGTTTGTGTCAATCTTATTGGTTTTTTCTATGATTTTCTTACCGTCAGAATATGAACCAGATCCCACGCCAAATGAACCCGCTGATCCAAAAATATGCGCTGAATCAAACGGAGTGGTGAAAGAAGATGGTTTTTGCCATGTGGATTTCTGTGATATTATCATGGATGATGCTGTCTGCAAAAAGATATTTTCCAGCATGGATAAGCCGCCTTGCAACGATCCTATGAACGGAGTCATTTGCGAGAGTATAAAAAAAGATAGAATGAAAGAAGCTGCTCGCGCAAAGAAAGTCAAATTAAAATTTTAACATAAAAATAAGATATTATAAAAATTAGCCGCAGATATCGCTTTATGGTATGGGCGCAGAAAAGAAGATGTGGATTACATGCGAAACCGCTATATTCGTGGATGGAGTAAAGACAGGGCAGAAGAAGAACAATCAAAGACTTGCAAAGAAATATTGACGGTGATAGAATCGGAAAAGAATATAGAGATAATCCAACTGGATTAGCCAAATATTTGGATAATTATAAGAATACCTCGCTGAAAGAATGGGAGCGTAAATATGGTAAAAGGAATAATTAAAGCAGCTGCCATTATACTCGCCGTGCCGTTGGCTTACGCTTTATTTTGCGTTATTTGTGTTTTTAGTTATTGGCACGAGTTTTAAAGGATTAAAATGAACAGTCAGAAGTTAACATTGAAAGAATGTATAATAGAACATCCTGTCGGGGTATTATTTGCATTCTGCGGGGTGTCTTTTCTTATGATTTGGCTGTTTTTAGTTCTAAGGTTATTCGGTATTATGACTTTATTACCTTGATTAAAGGACTATCAATGAGTGGGAAAAAAATAAATCTGATTATGTATATTAAGAAATCTGTCAGATTGACATTTGTGATACTGGGGATATTTTTTGTGTACGGTATGGCGCTTATGATACTCGCCCCCGGTTCATAATATTAAATATAATTATTTATAATTACAGCCGCCGCAAGGCGGTTTCTTAATGGAGCAAAGCATGTTTTATAAAATTATATCCAAGACCAAAATAGAGCCCGCGCCAAGGATTCAAGGCGCGATTATTAACTTTCACAAAATGCCCGAAGAACATCTGAACGGCAAAGGGTATTTCCGGCTGGTCGAAGATGAATCATGCGGTCTTGACGACGCAAAAGAATACTATCAATCAGGCAATGTCATCAAAGCCCGCGTCAAAAAAAACGCCAAGTACGATTACCGCGCAAAACGAGCCGCCGAATATCCGCCCGTAAGCGATATTATGGACGCGCTGCTGAAATCCATGGACGGCGATGACGAAGAACTGTCAACCATCATACGCCGCCGCCGCGAAACCAAGCTGAAATACCCTAAACCCGCAACCGTGTAAATGCTAAATGCCGACTGTAAATATTAAATCTTTTCAGGGAATACGCACGATAACCCCGGAGGGGGTTGAAGTCGCCGGCCGCCAATCAGCCGCTGATTCCAGCAATATTTATCTGCGCCCTAATCAGAACTCCGCCGGATTCGGACTTTATTCGCTGCCCAAGCTGTCAGAACTGGCGGTATTCCCAAAGGACAATATTTTTGTGTCTTTCAAACTTGAACTGTCTTTTCGTACTGCTTATTTGGCTTGTCCTTTATAAAGGACATTGAATTATTTGTGTATGTCGGCGGTTTGGTATCGCGTCAATGCCTGCCGTGTCAGCCCATCTTGCCCCTTAAACAGCCATCCTGGCAACAAACGCCGGAACTATAAAAAATGGTTTCACGCGAAAAACAAAACCCGCAGGCGCAAATACTTTGCGGGTTGTTTGTCATTTGCGCCAAATTTCTATGTCCGGTATATGTCGTTTTTCTCACTTGTCCTTTATAAAGGACAAATATTTACCTAACTTCTGCTGTTAACTTTATATCAAACAGATTCAACAAGCGCAAAATGGTGACAAACTCCGGATTGCCGTTTGGCGATAACATATTATAAAATCCGCTTTTGGAAAGCCCAAGCATTTCAAAAGCACTTGAAATTCTTTGATTTGTTTTCGTCAATTCTCGCAGTATTGTTTTGATTTTTTCTATATCCAAATTATCCAGCGCGGCGGTTAATTCTGCGACAAGCGCCGTATCGATTTCTTTGTTTTTTATAAAATTTTCCCGTTCTATTTTTGGTTTGGATAAAATTGAAAATCTCATACTGCCCTCTATATCTGATTTGCGATTTTATTATACCCTTGTCCTTTATAAAGGACAAGCAATAAATCAAGATTTGTAATAATTTGTAATAAACAGACACAAAATTATTTTGTTTATCTAGGTAGTGCGTCTGATTTCATCGCATGCTGCCCTCTATCTGCTGATATCATTTGCTGCAATCTTTCGCGTCCAAGTGTTTTTTCCAGTTGTTTAAGAGCCCTCTTGACATTCGGGTCGGATTGGTTTACAATATTGTCAGTGGTTTGCAAAGACGATTGTTTTTGCAAACCACTAGTCATTTTTTTATCACCAACGGTGCTTTGACGAGCAGAAAGATGATTATCTAGTCGACTGCCAAACGCTTGCCCGACAAGCGGTTCGGATGATGGATCGCGGCGACCATCCAAAGCACCTTTTTTTATATCCTGTTTTTACAAATACATTATTGCCGTCGGCGATTTTTCCGATAATACTGACATTCGCATTTTTGCCAGAATTATCAAACATTGTTTGTAATGTTGGGTATTGTCCGCGCGAAATTTGGCTATTTCTTCCGTGCAATGCCGACTGCAAAACATCTGCAATATCATTTTCTGATTTGCGATTTTATTATAACCTTGTCCTTTATAAAGGACAAGCAATAAATCAAGATTTGTAATAATTTGTAATAAACAGACACAAAATTATTTTGTTTATGTAGCTAGTGCGTCTGATTTCTATGTAGCAAATATGTAGGTTTCTGATACCCCAATTTTGCTTTGTTTCGGCTCATTCTGCCGCAAATCCGTTTGAGCGGTAGTCGCGGCAAAGCATACCATTCTGGGTGTTTTTGCCGTGATTTAGAACATTTTGCTGGTGGAACTATAAAGCAAACTCACGGACACAAGGACAGCTGATTCAAAACATTCTGAACATCATTGTTAACTGAAACTGTTATTTCGCGCTGCAATCCGTCTGTATAAGTGTAATTGAATTTTGCATTGGCAAATTCGGGCAAAGTTTTATATGCGTCTGCAAATGGCGCCAGCATAGCATGAAACCATTGGCGACCGCGGCACAGGCATCCGTTTCTGACATCTGATGCAACCGCCGCAGTCGCTGTGTTCGGGTATTTTACATCAAAATCTTTGTCCGACATCATCAGGCACCTGTTGCCAAGATCATAAAAGTTTGCATCATCGGACAAGAACTTGTAAACCAAGCCGTCGGATGCGCCGGCGCGTTTTAATTCGTGCGCCATGCCGTCTATACAGCAGGCACGGGCGGATTTCAGCAGCATTTTATATCTGTCCAGCATAGGAGCGGCTTCTGGCGCGGTGGCTTTGAGTTTGTTATTTACGCGCGCGGCCTCTATGAATTCGTTCATTTTTTCCGCGCGTATTTTCGGACTGCGGAAAGACACTGTTTCCCGGACCATGGGCTTTTTGCGCCAAATATCGCATTCGGCTTCTGTTTCAAAGGGACAGCCGTCGCTTTCAGTTTCAAACGCCTCCCTGACGGCGCAGGACAAATCTTGAGCCTGGTATTTCTTTGACCATAAGTCGTCGGTCGGCTTATGAGGAATCAGCAGCTCTTCCACTTGGTCTTGCACAGGCATATCTATTTCGCCGAGATAGATTTCGTCCATAGGTTCCAGAAACCAATCGCTGAAATCCTTATCCTTGTAATGCGATATGGAATCGTCCCAGATTGGAACGCCGTCGCGCCAGTCAACTGTTTTATAAAAATGGCTGTTTTTATATTCTTTATGGCTGCCGTCCCAAAGCGGAGCGCGATCATCGGAAACAGTCGGCTTTATGGATATTGTCTTGAAAGATTTGTAATTCGGCTGGATTAGCAGTACTTCGGTTTCCTTCGGGAAAGAATTTTCAAGTTCAATCTGCTGCTGCGGCCCTATGGCGCAGTCGTCCCACAGGCAATCAGAAGCGATTGATGCGGATACGCCGAATATACAGAAAAGGGTCGATAAAATAGCTATTTTTGACTTCATGATATAAATAATATCATAAAATTTGAAATAATTAAAATACAAAATAGAAAAAGCTTTTTTCTTGTTTATTTTGTGAATATGTTTATACTGAAAGTCGTCCGAGTATTCAAGGATTTGAATCCTGGATATCCTAATAAGGCATAAAAAAGGAAAAACGATGAAAAAAATTTCGATTTTAGCGATTTTAGCGATAACCATATTCCCAGTTTTCGCAGAAGAATCCATCAAAGATGTCGCAAATGATTTGCAAGCGCAGCAGATATCTGATGAAATCGCCGCCGAGCCCGCTGAAATAAACAAAAAAACACAACATGAGGCAAATCCGGATATAAAGTTTCCGCGCGGATTGCAATTCGGTCTTGGCGCGTCTGCAACCAGCGGATTGAACGGCTTTGTCGGCTATGCCAACAAAAAGTTTGATTCATTCTGGTGGAAGCGCCTGGGCGTGCGCTTTGATTTCGCAACCACCAGCCCGATTAAATCAAGCATAAATTCAGCAATAGATTCCGCTTTATCCGACGGTGTGGAAATCGGTGATGGATTAACGATAGGCAGCGGCCAGCTGTCTGCAAAGCACTTGGCGGCATTGGTGGATTTTTATCCCTTTGGCGACACTTGGTTTTTAGGCGGCTGGCGCCTGACCGGCGGATACATGACGGGCAACATGGATTTGTCTGCGAATTTGACGGGAAAAATGGAGGGTTTGCCGGAAGATTCAGTTCAATTTGAGCTGGACGGCCGTCATTATAAATATTCCGGAAACAGCATTCATGGCAAGACCGGCGTGAATTGGAAGTATTCGGGGCCTTATTTGGGAACCGGTTTTGATTTGGGCTTGTTCTGGGGAATCAAAATATACATGGATGCGGGCGCGGTGTTTACCAGCAAAACCGCAGAAATGAATCTGGATGTTCCTTTGGCGGGACTGGAAACTAGCCCGAACGGAATAAGCGGATGGACGCCGGTCAACCCGTCAAGCGCGGAAGAAGCCGCATTCAATATCGCCAAGCAAAACGCGCTGAACGAGGCGAATGAAGAGCTGCAAAAGTTGAAAATATACCCGATGGTAAAGTTGGGATTCATGTATAGGTTCTAAAACTTTTTACAACTGATTCGGTTTACTGCCAGGATTTTCCCCAGTCTGATATAAAATCTTGGCAGTTTTTTTATTTGATTTATTGACGAGAATCTTTTAATAAAGTTATGATTTTAAGCGAGATTTCGTTATTTTGGATTATTTTCTCAAAATTCTTGATTTTGCGCTTGACTTTTTAAAAGAAGGAATCTATACTAATCGGGCTTTCAAGTTGGGAACAAACTCTCAACCCCTGAAATTCTGCGGTTTTCGAGATGACCATCAGATTCGGGAATCTTGTCAAACGCAAATATTGTTAATAAAAGCAGCTCATCAAAGTACGTGATGACGCGAGATGTGAAAAAGTAAGGCGGTTATTCGCTATACATAATTCATGTGTCCGTATCACGGAAATCAAGAAGGGATATGCAGACAGTTGATTTGGACAAACATCCAAACTTAACAGTTAAGATGTGCATATCCTAGACAGGTAGTAGGTTTACATAGATTTTATATCGTAGAAACCTCGTTAAAATACTTGTCTTGCGAATATATATGTAAAGACGAACTGACATTATTGTCAGCTTTCTTTCAAATGCACAGGTTTAACGAACAAGTTTTCTAAAACTTGAGAGTTTGATCCTGGCTCAGAACGAACGCTGGCGGCAGGTCTTAGGCATGCAAGTCGAACGGGTGCAGCAATGCATCAGTGGCGCACGAGTGAGTAACGCGTGGGAAACTGCCCATCACTGGGGAATAACGTTTGGAAACGAACGCTAATACCGCATACGCCGGAAACGGGAAAGATTTATCGGTGATGGATGTGCCCGCGTTGGATTAGCTTGTTGGTAGGGTAACGGCCTACCAAGGCGATGATCCATAGCTGGTCTGAGAGGACGATCAGCCACGCTGGAACTGAGACACGGTCCAGACTCCTACGGGAGGCAGCAGCTAAGAATATTGGGCAATGGAGGAAACTCTGACCCAGCCATGCCGCGTGAATGAAGAAGGCCTTCGGGTTGTAAAGTTCTTTTAGTCGTGAAGATGATGACAGTAGCGACAGAAAAAGCACCGGCTAACTTCGTGCCAGCAGCCGCGGTAATACGAAGGGTGCAAGCGTTGTTCGGATTTACTGGGCGTAAAGCGTCTGCAGGTGGTTTGTTAAGTCGGGGGTGAAATCCCGGGGCCCAACCCCGGAACTGCCTTTGATACTGGCAAGCTGGAGCGTGATAGAGGAAGATGGAATATCTGGTGTAGGGGTGAAATCCGTAGATATCAGATGGAACACCAATGGCGAAGGCAGTCTTCTGGATCATTGCTGACACTCAGAGACGAAAGCGTGGGGAGCAAACAGAATTAGATACTCTGGTAGTCCACGCCCTAAACGATGCATGCTTGTTGTTGGGTTCCTTCGGGGATTCAGTGACGAAGCTAACGCGTTAAGCATGCCGCCTGGGGAGTACGATCGCAAGATTAAAACTTAAAGGAATTGACGGGGACCCGCACAAGCGGTGGAGTATGTTGTTTAATTCGATGCTACGCGAGAAACCTTACCGACCCTTGACATCGTGGACGCGATTTCCAGAGATGGATTTCTTCAATTCGGTTGGTCCATAGACAGATGCTGCATGGCTGTCGTCAGCTCGTGTCGTGAGATGTTAGGTTAAGTCCTGCAACGAGCGCAACCCACGCCCTATGTTACCAGCGGATAATGCCGGGGACTCTTAGGGGACTGCCCGCGTCAAGCGGGAGGAAGGTGTGGATGACGTCAAGTCATCATGGTTCTTACGGGTCGGGCTACAAACGTACTACAATGGCGTTAACAATGGGTCGCAATGCGGCAACGCAAAGCCAATCCTTAAAAAACGCCTCAGTTCAGATTGTCCTCTGCAACTCGAGGGCATGAAGCTGGAATCGCTAGTAATCGCTGATCAGAATGCAGCGGTGAATACGTTCCCGGGTCTTGTACACACCGCCTGTCAAACCATGAGAGTCGATTTCACCCGAAGTCGCTAGTCTAACGCAAGAGGACGGCGCCTACGGTGGGGTTGGTGATTGGGGTTAAGTCATAACAAGGTAGCAGTACCGGAAGGTGCGGCTGGATCACCTCCTTTATAGAGAAAGCCGTTTCACGAAACGGCCACAACCCAAACGACTGTCTGTGTATCTCTTCTTTTGAGTGGTTGGTGTAAGTGGTTAGTGGTTAGTTTGCACTGACCGCATACTAATCACTAACACTAACCACTTACGCTTTCCTTGGGTCAGTAGTTCAGTTGGTTAGAATGCCGCTCTGATACAGCGGAGGTCGAAGATTCGAGTTCTTCCTGACCCACCACTAGTTTTTGTTAGTTTTTAGTGCCGCCGGTCAAGCTTTGGCCGTATCCGGGCATATTGATGAGGTTGCAATCGCTGGTAAATCAATCACTTTAATGTGAGCCTGGCCGACCACTTCGGTGTGGGCCTGTACTTGTACGGGGCCGGGATTTACCAGCGATTCCAAATATTTCGGTATTTTCTGGAATCTGCTTTTATAGCAATATATTGTTAATCGGTTTTTATGTCTTTTAGTCGTAAGACGTAAGATGCAAGGTGAATTTTCGCCTTGCGCTTCACGAATTACGCTAAAATGAACATCGTAAATAATCTCAAAATATCTTTCTGAATAAGAGTAGTCCGGAAACGGACAATTCAATTCAAAAAAAACAAGAATCAACTGAAAAATGCTTAAAGACACCGCAAGGTGTCGCTCATTAAGTGTGCTTTTTTTAAGTGCGACGAAGATTTACTCTTCAAGCATAAGATAAAAAGTAACAAAGGGTGTTTAGTGGATGCCTTGGCAATCAGAGGCGATGAAAGGCGTGAAAGACTGCGATAAGTCCGGGCGAGCCGTCAATATGCATTGACCCCGGAATTCCTGAATGGGGAAACCCAATCCTTTATGGATTATCTTTGACTGAATACATAGGTCAAAGAGGCAAACGCGGAGAAGTGAAACATCTCAGTATCCGCAGGAAAAGAAAGCAATAGCGATTCCCTTAGTAGTGGCGAGCGAAAAGGGACCAGCCCAGAGACCGAAGAATTAGTTAGCAAAATGCAATGGAAAGTGCAGCAATAATAGGTGATAGCCCTGTATGCGAAAACTAGTGTTTTGGTACAAGAGTAGGGCGGGACACGTGAAATCCCGTTTGAATATGGGGGGACCTTCCTCCAAGGCTAAATACTCCTGATTGACCGATAGTGAACAAGTACCGTGAGGGAAAGGTGAAAAGAACCCCGAAGGGGGAGTGAAATAGACACTGAAACTGAATACCTACAAGCTGTCAGAGCCGAGACGGCTTGATTTATGATTTTTGCATAAATGGTGCGAAGATAAAATCACATCAGTACGAGAAAGACCGATGAAGCTGTATGATATACAGCGAAGAGGTCTGACGAAGTAATGTGCGATTTTATCCGCATCGAAGACGATGAAAAATTTAATTCATAATTACGACTTTTTATTTGCAAGTATTTTTATACTTGCTGCATAAAAATTCTTGTTCTGTCTTTAATTTTTTTGCATCGCCATTTACGCAAGAATCACAAATCAAGCCGTCGGGTGATGGCGTACCTTTTGTATAATGAGCCAACGAGTTATTATATTTAGCAAGCCTAAGCCGTTAGGTGTAAGCGAAGGGAAACCGAGTCTGAATAGGGCGATTTAGTTAAATGTAATAGACCCGAAGCGGGGTGATCTAGGTATGGGCAGGCTGAAGGCGGCGTAACAGTCGCTGGAGGGCCGAACACACTAATGTGTCAATATTAGGTGATGACCTGTGTCTAGGGGTGAAAAGCCAATCGAACCCCGTTATAGCTGGTTCTCCGCGAAAACTATTGAGGTAGTGTCTCGCGCGTTTCTTATTGGGGGTAAAGCACTGAAATGGCTAGGGGGAGTAAAATCTTACCAAACCATATCAAACTCTGAATACCAATAAGCCACAACGCGGGAAACAGTCCATCGGTGCTAAGGTCGGTGGACGAGAGGGCAACAGCCCAGACCGCCATCTAAGGTCCCCAAATTATCACTAAGTGGGAAAGTGAGTCGAGATTCCAAAACAACCAGGATGTTGGCTTGGAAGCAGCCATCATTTAAAGAAAGCGTAATAGCTCACTGGTCTAATTAAGAATCACGGCAACTAAAATGTAACGGGGCTAAAGTGATATACCGAAGATGCGGGCGGCGACTTTGTCGCCGCGGTAGCGGAGCATTCTGTAAGCCTGCGAAGCCGAAGGCGCGAGCCACGGTGGAGGTATCAGAAGCGCGAATGTTGGCATGAGTAGCAGCTAATCAAGGTGAGAAACCTTGACGCCGTAAGAGCAAGGGTTCCTATCCAATGTTAATCAGGGTAGGGTGAGTCGACCCCTAAGGCGAGGCCGAAAGGCGTAGTCGATGGGAATCAGGTTAATATTCCTGAACTCGATGGGAAGTGACGGATTTAGTAAATTGTTTTGCCTTATTGGATTGGCAATGCAGTGAATAAGTTCCGGGAAATAGCCCCATCTGCGTTTAATCGCAAGAATCGTACCCAGAACCAACACAGGTGCTCGAGTCGAGCAGACTAAGGCGGTTGAGAGAACTATGTTGAAGGAACTAGGCAAAATGCATCCGTAACTTCGGGATAAGGATGACCTCCTTCAAGGCAACTTTAATGAGGTGACACAAACCAGGTGGGGGCGACTGTTTACTTAAAACCCAGGTCTCTGCTAAATCGTATAAGATGATGTATAGGGACTGACGCCTGCCCAGTGCTGGAAGGTTAAGCTGAGGAGTGCAAGCTCTGATGTGAAGCCCCAGTAAACGGCGGCCGTAACTCTAACGGTCCTAAGGTAGCGAAATTCCTTGTCGGGTAAGTTCCGACCCGCATGAATGGCGTAACGATCTCCACACTGTCTCCAACATAGACTCAGCGAAATTGAATTCTCGGTGAAAATGCCGGGTACCCGCAGCTAGACGGAAAGACCCTATGAAGCTTTACTGCAGTTTCGTATTGGCACTAGGACACATTTGCGTAGGATAGGTGGGACGCTTTGAAGAGCAGGTTTCGGCTTGCTTGGAGCGGTTGGTGAAATACCACCCTTGTGTGTTTTAGTGTCTAACCCGCGCTCTTGAAGCAGGGCGGGGGACAATGCGTGATGGGCAGTTTGACTGGGGTGGTCGCCTCCCAAATTGTACCGGAGGCGCGCGAAGGTTTGCTCAGGCTGGTCGGAAATCAGCTGGTGAGTGCAATGGCAAAAGCAAGCCTGACTGCAAGGAGGACACTCCGAGCAGAGACGAAAGTCGGTCATAGTGACCTGGTGGTTCCGCATGGAAGGGCCATCACACACGGATAAAAGCTACTCTAGGGATAACAGGCTGATGCTGCCCAAGCGTCCATAGCGACGGCAGTGTTTGGCACCTCGATGTCGACTCATCGCATCCTGGGGCTGGAGCAGGTCCCAAGGGTATGGCTGTTCGCCATTTAAAGCGGTACGTGAGTTGGGTTAATAACGTCGTGAGACAGTTAGGTCCCTATCTACTGTGGGCGTTGGATATTTGAGCGAACTTGACCTTAGTACGAGAGGACCGGGTCGAACGAACCCCTGGTGTACCTGTTGTCGCGCCCGCGGCATCGCAGGCTAGCTATGTTCGGAACAGATAACCGCTGAAAGCATCTAAGCGGGAAGCTGGTCGCAAGATAAGATATCCCCATGAGTTCAGTCCTAGACAAGGACATTGATAGGTTGCAGGTGCAAGTCCGGTGACGGATGTAGCTTAGCAATACTAATCGAACCATTGACTTTTTTATCTACTGTTTGATTTTCTGACACTTTGTGTCGGAAAATCAAACGTATGCTTGAAGAGTAAGTTAGGAAATTCAGAAATCTTTGATTTCCTGAATTTCATCATCGCCCGCAGCTTTGGCGAAGGGTGATTGATAAGAAGATTCTGATATTTTGAGATTTTGATGTTCGCAGATTTCGTTCTGGTGATTATTGAGCGGGAGCCACCCTCTGTTCCATCTCGAACCAGACAGGGAAACCCCGCATCGCCGATGGTACTTTGGCTTAAGCCACGGAAGAGTAGGTCGTCGCCAGAACGAAATCTGTCTTTGGCATAAAAACCGAATAAATCCACGCGAGAGAGAACGCGCTGATAATCAGGGGGGGCATATAAGGTGTTATACAATGCGTCACGATAACGAAGATTGTCAAAAATTCAAAGAGTTATTCGATAATATAGAGAAGTCTTTGTTTGACATGCATTATGATATTTATCCGCTGCACAATGGACATTTTATTCCGTACGGCATAAGCAGAATGTGTTCTAATTTCTCAGCCGCTATGCGTTGTTATGTGAAATATATCAAAGAAAGTCCGATGTCGCTGGAACAGCAGAAAGAATTCGAGCCGCATATATTGGAAATGTATGCCGCTTTGGATCAGTTCGGCAAAGTTGTCGCCGACAAAGGAAAAATCATCCTCGATTATAAAAACAAGCAAGACAAGAGCAAATAAAAGATACTCCCGTTTTTTACGGGATTTTTTATAGTCAATAATCGCCAGTCGCCCAAAGATTAATTACTGTGGAGCGGCACGAAAAAACAGCTCAAGTTTGAAAGACACAAAAATATTGTCCTTTATAAAGGACAAGCGAGGAAACCGACATATTTCGGACACGAAGTCGCGCCGCAGCCAACGGCGAAGGCGGATAGAACCGCCGACACAACACAGACATTTAAACATAATTCGATATCTAATATATTAGACAATCATTAAAAACTTTGTCCTTTATAAAGGACAAGTGAGAAAAACAGACATATACCGGACATAGAAATTTGGCGCAAATGACAAACAAACCCGCAAAGCCTTTGCGCCTGCGGGTTTTGTTTTTCGCGCGGAACTATTTTTTATTGATTCTCAATTGTCCATATATTATTTATATGTGAACAAAGTCTGAAAATAACTTTGTCCTTTATAAAGGACAAACGAGAGAAAAAAAGACATATTGTGGACATGGAAATTTGTCTGCTTTATCGATTCTCAATTGTCCGTATTATTATTAAGCGCGTCACAGTTCAGAATTGGAAAGTTTTCGGCACAGATTGAGGCCGAGAACCTGATTTTTGTCGAAGGCGCGGACGGAACATCCGGCCAGATATTGCAGGTTTCTCGTCCCGGGCGCGAAAATATATATTTCAACCGGGAGTTGTTTGATATTTTAAGCAGCCATTAAAGGCATCGCCTGGAACGAAATCCGGTTTTGGCATAAAAACCGAGATAATATTGCACCGCGTTTTCGCGGTGTTTTTTTGTTGAGTTTTATATTTTTTGTCCTATTATGTTCAGTGAATGTCTATAAATCTAGAATATCGTCTGTTAAGGAAACTATTTTGAATACAAAGAAATTGAAAAATTTTATTGGAAAATTCTCGCCTAATTGGAACAAGGTCATTTCTTGGTACGTCATTGATTTAAAATCAGGGCACAAGACGTCGCAAAATCCCGACGTTCTCTTATATCCCGCCAGCTCGTACAAGATATATATCGCCGCCGCCGCATTGAGGCAAGTCCGAAAAGGCTTGCTGGATCTGAACAAGAATACTTCTCTTATGTCTGATTTCGTCCAAAAGAACCAGTTGTATCCGATTATACAAAAAACACTTCGTCCGCAGCAAAATATTACTATTGAGCATTTGATCAAGCTGATGTTGCAACAAAGCGATAATCGCGCGGCAAATTCTTTGACAACAGAAGTCGGCCTTGATTACATAGATGAGAATTTTGGCGGAATCACGCAAAAGTTCAAGGATTCGATAAAACGTAGGGATAATGATGTATTGTATTCTGAAAAACTGGCAGTCAGCGCGCGCGGCCTGGCCGAATTTATGGCAAGGCTTGACAGCGGCGGCGAAGATGGGGAAATAAAAAAATACATGCAAAATGCCGCGCCTCCGTCGGACGGGCTTTTAAAGAATACTATTTTTTATAAAGCCGGATATTTGGAGCTTGAATATAAAAGCGGTCCAAGCTGGTTTAAAAAATTATGTCGCGTCAGGTATAGATCCCAGGCGGCCATAGTCAATGATGGAGAATTTCGCTATGCCGTAGGCATTATGACGCGGTGCAACTCTTTGCGGTTTGGCAGCGAATTGGATTTGTCCAAGTTTCAGAAAGCGATGGAAAATAGGCTGAAAACTTTGAATCGTTAGATAAATTGTTAAAACGTTATCAAATAAAATATAAGGAATAAAAGTGAAAAACAATCAAACCAAATTAGAATCCGACGTTATTTCCATTAGCGCATGCGGCATACATACTGATGATAATAAAAAAGGCGTTTATTATTACCGCGGGGAAGAGGTTGTCAGACCCACAAAAACAATTGAATGTTTTTTAGAACTTCAAGAATATTACAAACACAACCCCATAATTGGAAATAGTTTGAACTTGAAGAAAGCGGAGATTAAAACGGTGAAAGACAATAACAGCGAAGAAATTTGGTATAATCTGAACTTCACAAAACAGGACGGCAGCGCGTTGCAAACCGGATTCATATTCTTAACAAAGTACGATAAACCTGGATTGGCACCGAGAATTGCGGCATACAATGTATTGTTCAACTTGAACAAAAAGCAAAATACAAAAGCAGATGTTGAAGCTTCTCTTTTTAAGATTTTATGCGTTGCAAACATTAAAAACGTGACTTGTTAGAAACTGTAATTGAATGAAATTCCCGTGAAATTAAATCCGTCGTTCACGGGCGTCAAATTTCCGTTGGAAAAATGCAGTGTGAAAAACTCTGCGCGCCATTTATTTGATAAACGAGCGCCGATAAAGAATTTCTCGCCGAACACCAGGCGGCTTTCCACGCGCCAATCCTTGGAATCGCGCAAATATGGCCCCAGCCCTAATCCAATGTAAAATCCGCGCCAGTCAAAAAGAGACGCGTCCCATGAAATTCCAAATGCTGTGAATGACAGCCCGCGGTCTGATTCATATCCAAAATTCTGCACCAGGCCGATATTTTGCCGCGCGGGCAGGCGAAAGATTGTCATCGGCTGGCTGTATTGGGCCATCAGGACCGTCATGGGCTCAAACTCCCAGAAACCTGGATAAATCAGCTTGAATAATGTGCCGTCGCCAGTGCCGTGGCCGATATGCAATATGAATGAGTTGTCATCTCCCGCGCCGAACATAGGATTGGCTTTTGCGCCGCAGATCGGCAAAGTCATCATGATGAAGATAAATAAAACAATTTTTTGCATAACATAAAATCTAATTGAATTAATGCGGTGTAAATAAATATTTATCAACTGCTTTACAGTATTTTACCATACTTCTATTATTAGTAATATAAAAATTTATAAAGGCAAATATTTATTTCTTTTGTCTTTCAGTCTTTCCTATTTACACGCCTCGGCAAAAATGTTATAATTAAAGCAATATGATTTGGAGTAGCCTATGAAGACTCGTAATTTTGGCGAAATTTTCAAAAATGCGGCGGGCACAGTTTTTTTACTGGCGGCGGCATTTTTCGTATGCTCTACATTTTTATCGATGCGGGCGGTTTTTGCCGATCCGGTCGCGCCGCAGAATCAGATTCTGACGAATACGGCCCAGGCCAGGCGCACCGGCGCGCAAGGTTCCGGCGCCACGCGCGGCAGCCCGCGCGCAAACACCGGCGCCGCCAGCCGAACAGGGGGCGCGGTTTCAACACCTTCAAGCGCCGGCCGCACGGTTTCGGGCCGCTCGACGGCATCCCGCGGAACAGGCCAGGCAGCCTCGTCTACGGACAGAAATATCGTGTCGCGCGCGAATTCGGCTAATTCCAGGGGCACGGTCGCGCGTTCGGTCGTTGCGCGCAGTGGAACGACAGATGCAAGCCAAGCGCGTGTTTCGCTTACCGGCAGCGCGATAAGGGGCAGCAAAACCAGCACCTCCGCATACACTTACCTTTCGAACAAATTATATACCGGGAACTATTCGAACATAATTGATTCCACGACAGGATTGATATCGGCGGAAGCATACAGCAATTGTCTGGAAAGCTATTACACCTGCATGGATGAAATCTGCACCGCCCGCAACGCGGCTCAGCGGCGCTGCGCCTGCGCGGGGCGCGTAAAGGCTTTTGCGGACGCTGAATCTAAATTGGAAACAGCGAATGAAGAACTGATAAAAGTTTCCGGCGAACTGGCGCTGCTGATCGCGACCAAGGGCAAGGATATCAGCGCGGCGTTCCAGCTGACCGATGCGGAAAAAGTCATGAACTGCGTGTCTTGGCAGGACGAGTCGACAAACGACCCGTATTGGAGCAAGGTAGAGTCTGGCGAAACTTTGACCGGCTTGCAGAAATGGTGCCAAAACCACATGTTGGGAACCGACTGCGCGCAACCGAAATATTGCTCAGAGTCCGGTAATACTTTCGGATTTGATATCAAAAATCTTAACGGCAGCAGCAGCGATATTTTAGCGTCTTTGAAATCTTGGGCCGATGCCAAGGATAAAACGCTTACAATTACAGGTTCCAACAATGATTCGCTCTTAGGCGCGTTTCAAAACACGATCGGCGCGCTAAGCGGGATGGGGATTGATATCACAAATATTGACGATACAAGCAACCTGAAAGATTCTCTGGCTGAAACCTGGGGGTACGAGCTGTTTGAATACGCGCACAACAATGTCTGCAACCGCGTTTTGGATTCATGCTTTAACGGAATTTATGAAGCCTGCGGCACGCCTAAAAACGGGCAGAAATGTTATAATAACTCTGCGAGCTGCCCTTATAATTACAACAGCTATATCACCGTTAACAACAGCGGAACTTATGAATTGAATTTCGTGACGCCGAACACCGGAACCAGCACTAATTCCGCAACATGTTTCGGATATACCAGCACGGCCGGCGATCCTTATCAAAACTTGCGCGGACCGGTCGCGGATTCCCGCCGCAGCATATTGCAGAAATACGCGCTGGACGCGAATGCGGACTGCGACGCGTATGGCGAGCAATTAAAAACAACCGCGCAGAATATCGGATATCAAAAAGCTGCCGCCCAGCAGGCTTTGCAGCAAAAGCGGCTTGAATTCGCGCAAGAGGAAATCACGACAATCGCGTCCGACTTCCGCGCCGCCAAGAACAACTTTAACGAATGCCTGTCGGAATTGTATGACTGCTATACCACCCAGGAAACATCGAATACCTCATGGAGCACCAGCAGAATCAAAACATATTGCTCGCAGGTTTCCAATGTTGCGTCTTGCTATGAAACCATGGTTTGCGGCGCGCCGAACAATCTGCTGGAAGCGGTCATAACCAAAACTGTTGCGGGTACGACAACAACAAATAATATAACTACGAATACGACCGAAGCTGGCACCGCGTGCAGCAATACGACCGATGCGTCAACGAATACTTGCCGCAATGTTGTGACAATTGCCGAAGTTCTCAGCGGTTCTTATGCGTCCGGTGCGGTGGCGGGGTCATCTGTGGAAATGCGTGAGAAGTGCTTGCAAAATATCGGCATAGATGGCGTGCGGAATTGGTCCAGCAAAAATTCATCCGGCGGCTGGTCCGCAGAGAGCTGTCAAGCCGGCCAGCACCTGGAAGGGACAAGCTGCGTACCCGACACAAGAGCATGCACTCATACTGACTCAAATGCTGCGACGGCCCAATTGGTATGGAACAGCAACACCGGCAGTTGGAGCGGATGTCAGCTATTGACTTGCAAAAGTGGCTATACGGTTTCAAGTGGCGCATGCGTTCAGATCTAACCCACAAGACAAAACCCGCCAAATGGTGGGTTTTGTAATAAAGATTAAACAAATTATAATGTCCATAGCAATCTGTGGGCTTTAAGTCAGCTACTATTTACTATCGATTGCTCTCATCGTGAGGGTGGGAAATAGAATTAGTAGTTATTAATTATTAGTTGACCAAAAATCTCCCCGCTTTTCCGGCAAGCGAGCTTGCTCGGAAAACCTCCCCTCTTTATCAAGAGGGGCATGTCCCAAGCTCGAATTAGTCCCCCTTGATAAAGGGGGACAGAGTTGGCTTGCTGAGCCGTAGGCGAAGCTAGCAACTCTTGGGGGATTTCTGGTTGAGGGTTGGTATTAATAATTATATTTTGGATTTCTGGTTAATAGTTGTTAATTAAAAAGAAATCTCCCCGAAAAGCTTAGGTCGCTTGGCTTACGCAAGCTCCCAGCTTTTCTCCCCTCTTTATCAAGAGGGGCTAACCCAAGTTTTAAACCTGGCGCAAGAATTCGTTCTTGGCTTGTCCCTCTTGGTAAAGGGGGACAGAGTTGGCTTGCTGAGCCATAGGCGAAGCTAGCAACTCTTGGGGGATTTGTGGTTGAAGATTGGTATTAATAATTATATTTTGGATTTGTGGGTAATAGGTATTAGTTTAAAAATGCAAATTAATCTTTCTTATAATTAACCAGAAATCTCCCTGAAAAGCTTGGGTCGCTTGCTTACGCAAGCTCCCAGCTTTTCTCCCCTCTTTATCAAGAGGGGCTAAGCCCGAGCTTGGAATTGCCCCTCTTTATCCAGAGGGGCTATCGCGGATTCAACCTTTGTCCTCTTCTTTATCAAGAGGGGCGTGCCCCGTGCTCGGACTTGTCCCCCGCGAGCTCGGTCTTACCATTGACTCTCAGCTATTCTGTCATATCGCAAAAAAGAAATGATTTTTAATATAAAAATGCTATAATGAAAACATGTTGAAAAGAACGGAGGAATCCAAACTTACCAGCTGGTACTTTGAAATAGACAGGCGCTTGCTGTGGGCGGTTCTGGGACTGATTTTTATCGGAATGTGGGCGATGGTTTCGGCCGGCTCTGTCGCCGCTGAGCGCATAAGCCAGCCCTGGCATTTCTTCATATTAAAAGCCCTGCCTTTTTACGCCGCCGGTCTGGTCGTTTTGTTCTTGTCGAGCATGCTTGACAAGAAGTGGGTTTTGCGCGTATCCGCACTGAATGTGATTGTATGCATGCTGCTGCTGCTGGCGACACTGGTTGCGCCGGCTGCGGTCAAAGGCAGCGCGCGATGGGTGAATCTGGGTGTCGCGACAGTAATGCCGGCGGATCTTATGAAGCCCGGCTTTGTAATTTTGACGGCTTGGTTCCTGGCCATGATGAAGTCAAAATTTGGGCGGGATATTTTTCTTAACAAAGAAGCCTGGCGTCCGAACCTGTTAAGCTGGTGGACATATCTCGCTTTGTTTGCAACGGCATTTGTAATAATTTTGACGCATCCGGATTTAGGAACGGCCATATTGTATTTCGCGGTTCTGTCCGCGATGGCATTCATGGCGGGCCTGCCTTGGCGAATGATGCCCGCGCTGATAGGCTGCATCGGCCTGGCCGGCGCATTCGCTTTTTTCACGATGTCGCATGTCCGCAGCCGGATTATCGGATTTTTCTCGGGAACCGGCGATGATTATCAAGTAAAGCAGTCCATTCAGTCCATTCAGCACGGCGGCCTGATGGGCAGCGGAGACGACGCCTTTGTAAAGCAGTCCTTGCCGGACGCGCATACGGATTTTGTTTTCTCCGCCATTGCGGAAGACAGCGGCGCGATACTGGCGTGCGTTTTATTATGCATTTTGCTGTATGTTCTGAATCGTCTGGCAACCGGCGCGCTTCGCGCCAGGGACAGCTTTGTCTTTTATGCGGCCGGCGGCGCGGCGGCGCTTTTTGGCGCGCAGGTCTGCATAAACATAATGTCCGCGCTGCATTTGTTCGCGCCAAAGGGCATGACATTGCCTTTCATATCCTATGGAGGCAGTTCTTTTGTTGCATTCTGCCTGCTGTTCGGCATGATTCTGGCGGTGATTCGGGAAGATAAGTGGAGAAATTAACCAAAAGCTTACGCGGCGGATTTTTACTAAACCGGCATTTAAAAAGGAACTCTTATGAAAATATGGATTGCAACAGGCGGAACAGGCGGGCATGTTTTTCCAGCCTTGGCTTTGTCCGATGAAGTGGCAAGACGCGGCCATAATGTAATTATTTCCACCGACGGCCGGGTTCTTGACATGATAAGGAAAAACAAGCCGGAAAAAGCCGGAATTGCTTTTGTGTGGGCATCGGGCGTCGGCGCCAAAAGCAGAATCATGCAAGCGGCGGCCTTGTTTGAAATCGCCGCATCGGCGCTTGCTTTATGGCTGCGGTTCATGCTGTTTCGTCCGGCGCGCGTTGTCGCTTTTGGCGGATATGCGTCCGTCCCGGCGGTTCTGGCGGCTTACATGTGGAAAATCCCGACTTTGCTGCACGAGCAGAATGCGGCGATCGGCCGCGCTAACAAGTTCGCATTGCGCTGGGTCGGCACTTTGATGACAAGCTTTCCCGCAGTATCCGGCATCCAGCGGCAGGCGCCCGGGCAAAAAGTGATTTACACCGGTCTGCCGGTCAGAAAAGAATTCAAACCCTCGGAATACAAAATTAAAAAAGGCGAATTCCGCCTGCTGATCACCGGCGGCAGTCTGGGCTCGAAAATACTCGACGAAGTCGTGCCGTCGGCCATCTGTCGTCTGCCGCCGGCCATGCAAAAGAAAATATTCATAACTCATCAGACCAGGCCGGAAAATGTGCCGTTGCTGCAAAAATTTTATGCCGATCAGAAAATCAAAGCAAATGTTTTGTCATTTATTCACGACATGGCCGGCGCAATTATGTCCAGCGACTTGGTCATCGGGCGCAGCGGCGCCGGCACGGTTGTCGAATTGCAGACAATCGGACGACCCGCGATTTTGGTTCCGCTGGGGATTAATCCGGATCAGGCCGCGAATGCGGAAAGCTTTGCGGGAACAGGCGCGGGCTTTGCAATCGCGCAGGACAAGTTTACTCCAAAGTGGCTGTCCGCTACTTTGACCGGACTTTTTGACAACCCCGCCCGCTTGGCAAAAATGGCGGAAAAAGCATTAGTGCCGAATAATGCGGTTGATAATATTGTGAAAATAATATTAGACGACCAATAGCTGAGAGTCTACGGTAAAATTTTTCTCTTGCCCCCGATTCGCTATTTGTTATATGATATGAATATAGGGGAAATATATGCGGGCGGCGTTAATATCAGTTTTATCTTTTTTTGCGTGTATGGAAGTGTTTGCAGGCGCAAGATTGCCGGTTGTGAATATTGCGGCCGGCTCTGTTTCAGCGCGCGCAGCTTTTGGCGAAACGCCCGAAAAGCACGAGCTTGCAATCGAAAATCAAACGAAAAAAAATATCGTTTCAAACAAAGATGTTTCCGCGCGCAGCGCGCGGCCGGCGGCTAATGACATATTATCCCCGCGCAAGCCCAGCGGCGATTTGTGGGCGCGTCTGGACAAGCCGCTGCGTCTGCCGGAGCCGCAAGAATTCTCCGTCGTGCAGTCTGACTTTGTCTTGCCGGAAGAAAGCCTGAAACCGCATGTCGCGGCGCGTGAAAAACCAAAAGCTACCTTGGCAGCTCTGCCGGTTGGCGGCAATCTGGACGCTGAAATAGCAAATTTGGTCGAATTGCAGCGCAAAGCGGATGAAAGCGTTCGCGCTTCCAAAATCGAAAATCGAAAACCGGCGGTCAAAGCCCGCGCGCCGGCGGCCGACATTACTGATGGAGAAGAAATCACTTTATCGCGCGTCATTGTCCCCGCGGTTGAGGAGCCGAAAATCGTCCCCCGCCCCGCCGCCGGCAATTCAAAGCTGACCGTTCGCGATGAAACCGATCTAAACGATTTTACAAAAATGTCGCCCGGAGAATTAAAAAAAGCTTTTAAAAAAACTTATTTGTCCGAGAACAAGCATTTGTCCACATACAAAATAGACGACCGCTTTGATGTCGCAAGCGATGTTTCATCAAGTATTGAAGGCTTTACATCAAGCCGCGATTTGTCGGAAGCCGACGATGTGCGCACCTTGGAAATAAAAATAGGATTTCGCGGCGACGATTCGGCCTTGTCGCGCGATAATTACAATTTGTTAAGCAAGTACGCCGGCGTCATCATCAGCAATCCGAAACGCGCGATACAGATATCCATTCCGGAACGCGCAACGCGCAACCTGGACGGCCGCAAGCTGGCCGCTCGCAGGCTGGCCATTGTAGAGCAGGTTTTGCGCGATACCGGTATTTCTGACCAGCGGATTATGCCGGTGCTGAGCCAGCGCAGCGACGACAGTTTCGTTCTGCGCGCGATATCAAGCGACCAGTTTGAAACGATGACGCAGCAAAAACGCGATATGTTTGGCGACACTGTCGGCAAAAAGACTTACAAAAGCATGACTTGGTGATTTTGCAGCAGTTAGTCAATAATCGAAAGTCCAAAGTCGCTTTTGACTAAAATGCTATTTATCGACCGCGGACTATAATGTTTATACTGGACTTTCTTTTTCCTCCGTCTTGTCCGATTTGCAATTCGCCTGTTTCTGAGCATGGGACATTATGCCCAGAATGCTGGTCAAAGTTCAACTGGATAGGCAACCCGAAGTGCTGCAAATGCGGATATCCCTTCCCAGCCAATCTGGATTTGGGCCCGGCGCCTTTGTGCCCTGTGTGCGCAGCCGGCGACAGCGAGCTTGACTGGATGCGCGCCGCATGCGTTTATGATGATTTCTCGCGCGATATAATGCTGCCTTTTAAGCACGCGGGCGCGCTGAAATATCAAAAAATAATGTCGCGCGCAATGATTTTTGCTTTGAATGAATTAGAATTTAAACCGGATCTGGTCATGCCGGTTCCGCTGGCTTGCCGCCGCCTGGCATGGCGCGGATATAATCAGGCGGCTCTGCTGGCCGCGCCCATTGCAAGGCATCTGGGCGTCCGTTCGGAAGTGTCGGCACTGCGCAGAAAGCACAGGCCGGACATGGGGCGCATGAACGCCAGGCAAAGACGGGAAAATATTCGCGATGTTTTCGGCATACGCAACCCGTCCGCCATTAAAGACAAAATCATTTTGTTAGTTGACGATGTCATGACGACAGGCGCGACTTTTGCCGAATTGAACAAAACTTTAAAACGCGCCGGCGCGAAAGCCGTGTATGGAATTGTCTTTTGCAGAGTTGTGCGCGCAATTTGAAAAAAATAAAGAATAAATTGAAAACAGCAAGATAATGATGTAATATGCACAAAAAGGATTTGCCATGAAAAAATCAGCTCTTTGTTCTTTATTCTCTATTCTTTGCTCTTTTGGGGGCGCGATGGCGCTGCCGCTTACGGGCTTTTACCAGACTATTGATGACGAAACGAGCAAGCCGAAATCAATCGTGCGCTTGTATGAATGCGGGGAAAATCTTTGCGGACGCATAGTCGCGCTGTATGATGCCGAGACCGGCAAGATTTCCGAAACCTTGTCAAATCCTGTCCGCATCGCGGATAAAGTTGACGGCGCGCCGAAAATGACCGGACTGGATATTATCTGGAATATGGAATGGGACGAAGATGACGCGCGGTACGAGGATGGAAAAATCATGGACCCAAAAAAAGGCAGCATATATTCTTCCGTAATCTGGCCGGACGCCGACGATAAAGCCAAACTGCGGGTGCGCGGTAAAATCGGACCGTTTGGCAGAACCCAAGTTTGGAATGTCATGAAAGTTTCAGATTTGCCGGCAGATTTGCAGAAACTGGATACAAAAGATTGGAAACCCGCAATCAGGAAATAATCAAAATGATAGAAAAATACGACCCGAAAATCCTGGAAGAAAAATATGCCAGCGAATGGGAAAATTCCGGCGTTTACAAATTTGACCGGAATACCGCGCGCGAAGATTCTTTTGCGATAGATACTCCGCCGCCGACAGTTTCCGGCAGCCTGCACATGGGGCATGTTATGGGATATGCCCAGACTGACATACTGGCGCGTTTTCACAGAATGTCGGGGAAAAATGTTTTCTTTCCAATCGGCTGGGATGACAACGGGCTGCCGACCGAGCGGCGCGTTCAAAACTATTTCAATATCAAGTGCGATCCTAAAATCGCCTATGACCCCGATTTCAAGCCGGATCATAAAGATAAATTCACAGAGCCTCAGCAGCCCGTATCCCGACGGAACTTTATAGAAGCTTGCAACATCTTGATTCATGAAGACGAAAAAGTTTTCGAAGCAGTTTGGCGCCGGCTGGGGTATTCCTATGACTGGGGGCTGAAATATTCCACAATTTCCGATACGGCCCGCCGCATTGCGCAAGAAGCTTTTATAAAGTTCTACAACAGCGGCAATGTCAAATCAGTGGACAGCCCGACCATGTGGGACACGACTTTTCAAACGGCGGTCGCCCAGGCGGAAATAGAAGACCGCGAGATTGCCGGTCATTTTCATGATATCAGATTTCATGTTGACGGCGGCGAATTTATAATCGCGACGACTCGTCCGGAATTTCTGCCGGCCTGCATTGCGATTGTCGCGCATCCCGATGATTCGCGCTATAAAGATATAATCGGTAAAAATGCCGTCGTTCCCCTGTTCGGGCATTCTGTTCCGATATTGGCAAGTCCGCATGCCGATCCTGAAAAAGGCACCGGAATAATGATGGTCTGCACCTTTGGCGACGCCGAAGATGTGAAGTTCTGGAAAACGCACGGACTGCCGCTGCGCCAGATAATCGGCCGTGATGGAAAAGTCGTCGACACCGGAATTCTGCCGGAAAATGAAAATTTTGCAAAGCTGGTCGGATTACCCATCAAAGCCGCGCGCAGGCAGATTGTCGAAATGCTGCGCGAATCAGGAGATTTGACAGCAGAGCCGCGGCCTATAACGCATGCCGTGAAATTTTATGAAAAAGGCGATGTGCCGATTGAATTCGTGCCCAGCCGCCAGTGGTTTGTCCGCTTGCTGGATAAAAAAGAAAAGCTGTCGGAATTCGGCGCGCGCATCGGCTGGTTTCCGGAATATATGGGCAGGCGCTTGCAGGATTGGATTGACGGGCTGAATCAGGATTGGGCGATTTCTCGCCAGCGATTCTTCGGCGTGCCGTTTCCTGTCTGGTACAGACTGGACGATGCGGGCGAGCCTGATTTTGACAACCCTATTTTGGCGGCCAAGCTGCCATGCGATCCGCTGGCCGAAGCCCCTGATGGATTCGACGAAAGCAGGCGCGGCCAGCCGAATGGATTCATCGGCGACCCCGATGTCATGGATACTTGGGCGACCAGCAGCCTGACGCCGCAAATAGCGATGGAAATGGCCGGCAACCCGAAAAATCTGAGCCTGCCGTTCAATGCGCGGAATTCTGGCCCCGAAATCATCCGCACTTGGAATTTCTACACCATTGCCCAAGACATGATGAATGCGGATTCGATTCCATGGAATCAATGCTGGGTAAACGGCTGGGTTCTGGATCCAGACCGCAAGAAAATGTCAAAGTCCCTGGGCAATGTGGTCGTGCCGACGGAAATAATAGAAAAATACGGCGCGGACGCCATACGGCTGTGGGCAGGTTCCATGAAGTGGGGCACCGACGCGGCCTGCGACGAGAAATCCATCGAAGCAAAGCGCAAGCTGTGCATGAAGTTCTTCAACGCCGCGAAATTCGTGTTCGGATTCCGCGCAGACTGCATGAACGCGCCTGCGGCAACTGCGGATGGTCCGGACGAATTTCATAATCCTGTCGACACGGCATTCACAGCAAGGCTGAATGAATCAATTCAAGAATATGAAAAGTATTTCAAGGAAAACGATTATGCCGGCGCGCTTGCGTCGGTTGAACAGGCATTCTGGGATTTCTGCGACAATTATTTGGAAATCACAAAAGGGCGCGCTTATTCCGGCGACAAATCCGCGTTAAAGTCTTTGACCTTGTCAGTAGAGTCTTTCTGCGCTTTATTCGCGCCTTTCATGCCGTTCATAACCGAAGAGGTGTGGCAGTCGCGCCCATGGTCCGATAAAGACAAATCGATTCATAATCAGCCGCTGCCGTCAAAATGGCCCGATTACATCAACGGCGCTGACGGAGATACAGTAGGCTATCGGCTGTTGTGCGAATTGGTGTCCGCCGTGCGCGGAAAAAAATCCACAGGCGGAAAATCTGTGAAATTCCCGATTAAAAAGCTGGTTGTGCGCGATGATGAATTCTTGCGCGGCGCGGCTGCTGACATAAAAAATGTTTTGAATGCGGATAAGCTGGAATTTGCCGGCAATGATTTGATAAGTGAATTAGAATGGGGGGAAGCAGAGACAAAATGACGGAAAAACTGGTTGAAAAAAGAATATTGAAAACTTACCAAACGGACAGGTACGGCAATATCCGCCCGCTGATGCTGATGAACGAATTGCAGGCGATAGCCGACAATCATGCAGAGGTTTTGGGCTGCGGCCGGTCGTACTGCATGGATCATGGTCTGGCCTGGGTCGTGACGCATTATCTGATAGATATCAAAGAACTGCCGCGCGAAGCCGAAGAGCTTACATTTATAACCTGGCCGGCGGCGCATGACATGTTAAAGGCGGTTCGCGATTTTGAAGTTCGCGGGGCTGACGGCCGCCTTATGGTCCGCGCGACCAGCCAATGGATTCTGATAGATATTGAAAAAAGGCGACCGCTGAAATTGTCGGACAACCTGCCCTATTGGGATATAATACCAGAGCGCGCATTGAATCGCGCCTTTGACAAGTTCCAGGATTTTGAGCCGCAAAAATCATGGACTGTCAAATGCAGGTATGACGATGTTGATGTCAATCAGCATATAAACAACGCCGTCTATGCGGTATGGGCGACAGAAAGCGTTGGCTTTGAATTCCGCAACACTCACAAATTGCGCGGCATCGAATTGAACTTTAAAAAAGAAATCAATCCAAATACCAAGGAAGTCGCGGTTGACACCGCAATACTTGAAGATGTCAGCCAGCATAAAATCCGCATCGGTGATGTCGAGCACGCAAACATAGTGTGCCATTGGAAATGAAAGTTCTAATGTTTACCGGCGACCGGGGCGGCATAAAAACAAAACCCCGCAATTGTAATATTATTGCGGGGGCTTATTTTTTGCGTAAAGCAATTTTTTAATTCACTGCGGATACCGCCAACCTCTTGCGGCCGGCCGCGCGGCGGCGGCTTAGCACATCGCGTCCGCTTTTTGTCGCCATTTTTTCGCGAAATCCATGCGTCTTGACGCGGCGGGTTTTAGACGGTTGATAAGTTCTTTTTGTTGCCATTACTAATCCTTTTGTAGCCCTATTTAATCACAGGTTTTGCCAAAACGCAAATTATTTTTTATTCTCTGACACCAAACCCAGTTTTTTCAGGACTTCCAAGAACAAAAAGTAAACAAAAATCATTGCAAACAAACGCCAAACCGGAAGAAACATTACTTGCTCCTTTTTCTTTTATATATAGCGCGAAATAATTTTTTGTCAACCAAAATTTCGGGCTTTATTCCTTGACCCGCGGCGCGTTTTTCTGCTATCTTTCACATTGTTAAAAACAAGGAAAATCCAGTATGTCTGAAATAAATAATGTAAATGAAATAAAAGAAGCAAAAGTGCCGGTCAGCCCGCTGGAACATGAAATGCAGACCAGCTTTTTGGACTACGCCATGTCGGTCATAGTCGACCGCGCGCTGCCCGATGTCCGCGACGGGTGCAAGCCCGTGCACCGCCGCATTCTGTATGTCATGAACGATGTGGCTCCATCAACCAAGGCGACCGTGAAGTCCGCCCGCATTGTCGGCGATGTCATGGGCAAATACCACCCGCATGGCGACAGCTCTATCTATGAAGCCATGGCGCGCATGGCCCAGGATTTTTCCATGGGCGAAATTTTGGTTCATGGCCAGGGAAACTTTGGCTCGCGCGACGGGGACAAGCCCGCCGCCATGCGTTATACCGAAGCGCGCCTGTCCAAGCTGGGCGCCAGCCTGATGGACGATATGGACAAAGACACTGTCGGCTGGATGCCGAACTTTGACGGCAGCTTGCAGGAACCGCAGGTCTTGCCGGCGAAATTTCCGAATTTTCTGGTTAACGGTGGCTCAGGAATCGCGGTCGGCATGGCGACGAATGTCCCGACATATAATCTGGGCGAAGTTTGCAACGGTGTTCTGGCCGTATTGGATAAAAAAGAAATAACAGACGACGAATTGTTCGGAATAATCCAAGCGCCCGATTTTCCGACAGGCGGCATAATCATGGGCCGCGCTGGCGCATACAAGGCGCATACCACGGGCCGCGGGTCTGTCATCGTCCGCGCCAAGACCCATATCGAAGACTTCCGCGAGCGCGAGGCGATTATTGTTGACGAGATTCCATACCAGGTCAATAAATCTCAGCTGATTATAAAAATAGCCGAACTGGCAAAGGATAAACGCATTGAGGGAATTTCCGAAATCCGCGATGAATCATCTAAAGAGGGACTGCGCGTCGTCATTGAGTTAAAGCGCGACGCGATTGCCGATGTGGTTTTGAACCAGCTGTTTCAATACACAGAACTGCAAAACAGTTTTCCGGTCAACATGATGGCGCTGAACCGCGGCCGCCCGATGCTGTTCAATATTCGCAAAGTGCTGGATTCTTTTATAGATTTCCGCATAGAGGTTATTCGCCGCCGCACTATTTTTGACCTTAACAAAGCCCGCAACCGCGCGCATACCTTGCTGGGGCTGTCGGTGGCTGTCGGAAACCTTGACGAGATAATCGCGCTAATCAAAGGCAGCGAATCACCAGAGGCGGCGCGCGAAGCCTTGATTGCGCGCGGCTGGAAAGCATCGGATATAGAAAGCTATATCCGGCTGATCGACGACCCTAATACCGAATACAAGGACGGAATGTTTTATATGTCCGAAGACCAGGCCAAAGCGATTTTAGAATTGCAACTGCACCGCCTGACGGGCTTGGAACGCGAAAAGATTCACAAGGATTTGACCGACCTTGGCGTGGTCATCAAAGACCTGCTGGACATTTTGGGCAGCCATGCGCGCATCATAGAAATCATACGCGGCGAAACAACCGCCGTGCGCGACAACTGGGCCAGTCCGCGCCGCACTGAAATATCGGATGCGGAAATCGACATCGACATCGAAGACCTGATAGCGCGCGAAGACATGGTCATCACGGTCAGCAATACCGGATATATCAAGCGCGTCTCGCTGGATACTTACCGCGCGCAAAAGCGCGGCGGCAAAGGACGCAACGCAATGACGACCAAAGAGGACGATTATGTCGTCCAGGTGTTCGTTGCGAATACTCATGCGCCGCTGTTGTTTTTCAGCTCCAAGGGAATTTGCTACAAGCTGAAAACATACAAGCTGCCGGAGGCCGCATCCGCCGCCAAAGGCCGGCCTTTGGTAAATCTGCTGCCGCTGTCCGCGGGCGAAGCTATCACGGCGATTCTGCCGGTTCCGGAAGATACGGACAAATCGCACATGATGTTCGCAACCAGCATGGGAACAATCCGCCGCAATGATTTCAGCGACTTTGAATCAATCCGCGCAAATGGAAAAATCGCCATGAAGCTGGAAGACGGCGAATCTTTGGTCAGCGTTATGCTGTGCAATGAAAACCAAGATGTGTTCATGTCGACTTACCGCGGCCGCTGCATTCGTTTCCCCGTTCCCGAAATCCGCGTATTCCAAAGCCGCGCCAGCACCGGCGTCCGCGCGATAAAACTGGGCGACGACGACAAAATCATAGGCATGGCGATGTTGAATCATTCTGACGCCGACGCGGAAACTCGCGCCGCTTATATAAAGCAGAGCCGCGCCGCGCGCCGCGCCGCAACCGGCGTGGAAGAAGAAGCCGATGCCGATGAAGAAGCGACGACATTGGTTTTAGATGATGCGAAAATGACTGAAATGGCGGCCCGGGAAGAATTTATCCTGACCATTTCGGAAAACGGATTCGGCAAGCGCAGCAGCAGCTATGAATACCGCCCGACTCATCGCGGCGGCGGCGGGTTTGCAAACATAAAGCTGGGCGGCAAAAATACTGCTGTGGCCGGCAGCTTTCCGATAAGCGCGGCGCAAGATGTCATAATGGTGACGGACGGCGGAAAGATAATCCGCACGCCGGTATCTGATATCAGAATAGCTGGCCGCGCGACGGCGGGCGTGACTTTGTTCCGCATGGCGGACAAGGAAAAACTGGTGTCGGCAATACCGATTGTCCGCGAAGAAGAATCTGATGAACCCGAAGAACAAGGGGAAAGCCAATGAGAAAATTTCTGATTCTGCCTCTGCTGGCGGCATGCACGACGACCGCGCAGACTCCCGAAGGCATGGCAGTCAGGATTGTGGACGAAAAGCCGCAGGCTTGCGAGTCTTTGGGCGATTTGGATACGATGGGCAACAACTTTTCCGACAGCGAGTCCCTGAATTATATCCGAAACAGAACGGCCAAGGCCGGCGGCAATACTCTGCGCATTTCCAAGGTTGTGAATTACAGCTATGTCAGCAGCATGGTGATAGGCAGCAACGACTATTACGCGCACTATGCCTATATGTATAAATGCGGAAGTTGATATGAAAAGAATTCTTTTGGAAAACAAATACATATTGCTGATGCTGGGGATTTCTGCGGCATATATTGTTGTTTTGCAGCATGTGTTTGGAATAGTTCCGTCGCTTGTCGAAACGATTGCGGTAATATTCGGAATAATTCAGCTGGATTTATTCAGACGGCAAAAGCCCGCAGGTTTTGTTTTTAATATTCTGTATTCCGGTTTTCTGATATTTTGGTTTGCCTCGATAATGCTATACGGGCAGGTGGCAATGAGGGCGATATTTGTGGTCATAAATCTTTTCGGATTGTATTTCTGGCTAAAGCCGCAAATTGGTAAAACCAAAGAATTAAAGCCGTCCTGGCTGTCGTATAAAGTCAAGATTCCTGCATATATTGCCATTATTGCTTTTGGGGCGGTTGTCTGGAAAGCCGAGAGTCTGAAAATATCCGCGGATTGGATGTATGCTTTGGCGGCCGTAATCGGCCAGATTTTTATTTCCAAAAAGAAAATCGACAGCTGGGTTTTATGGTTGTGCAATGATGTCTTGATCGGCCTGCCGCTTTTCTTTTTATCCGGTTCATGGATGTATTTGATGATGACTGTTTTCATGATATTCGGGGAAGTCGGCTCAATATTGTCATGGAGGAGGCAAAAATGAATAGCGAATACTTTTTATCCATCAGCGATGTGTCGAAAAAGCTGGGTATTCCGGCGCACACATTGCGTTATTGGGAAAAGCAGTTTCCGGCGGCGGTAAAACCCGCGACCGGCGCCGGCGGGCGCAGATATTACCGCGCTGAAACCGTCGGCGCGCTGGCGGCTATAAAGAATTTGCTTTATGCGCGCGGCATGACGATCGCGGGCGTGAAAAAATTGGTGAAAGAAGGCGCTTTGCAAAGCGGGGCGGATTTTGCCGCCGGCGCCAATGACGCGGATTATGTAAAAAAACAGCCGGAAAACTCCGCGCCGGATAATTCCGCTTTGTTTTCGCAAAAAGCATATATCGGGCAGGCGATTGATTTGCTGAAACGCGCGCGCGCTGTTTTGGAATAAAAAACTCCGCTTTCGCGGAGCTTTCTTTTATTTCTGACGCCAGCGGGACAGGTTTTTATAAAATTCGATAATTTAGTCATATTTCAAGAATTTTTCTCAATTGACAACAGTCTGAAAACAGCGCATAATATGGTCATAAAAGTTCTATAAAACTATGCCTAATCCAAACCACCGTTTATTTTCGGCGGTTTTCTATTTTTAAGAATCCCTGATTTCTGCGACATTTGAACCTTTCGATTATGCCTAATCCAAAGGGTGGTTTGTTATGTACAATCTTGGCTGTTGCGGTGTCGGTTAATACGGCAGAGGGAGCAACAGGATATGCGTGTTATTCTTCGACGCCAACAAGTCCGACGAAGTGCAGTAGTTCTACATACACCCAACACATAGGCGGCTGGGCTGTTTTTGGCTGCATCGGCAGCAATGTAAGATTATTTTACGGCGCCAGCGGTTGCTCTGCCACATCTGGAAGTTATGCTGTTGCAGGAAATCCGACATTTAGTTCCAGCGGCGGACAGTATTGCTGGTGCAGGATGTACGGGACAGACTTGGGTTCTGTGTCGGGTTCGTGGGTCTTCACCTACGACTACGGCTCCGCGTCTTTTTGCGCGAGCAATTGCGCTAACGACTGCGCGGCCGACGCCGGGAACGATTCCGACTTACGGTCGGCGCTGTTCAACTAACGAAAGGATTTCTGTATAAAAAAGTCATTAACAGCATTCCTACTAATTTCCATGATTTCTTTTTCAGTGGGCGAAGTTTATCATTACAGCAGCGACACCGTGGCGAATCAAGACGACATCGGCTGCGCGGTTGAAGACTTGTGATAATTAAAAAACGGCCTTTCGGCCGTTCTTTTAAAATCCTTTCGGAGTTTCCATTTTTATATTCGAAATCTTTTTATCCAGCGCGCCGACCACATCCTCTGTTATATCCAAGTTGGCGGCTGAACTGCCGATGCGGGCAAAGCGGCCGTCAATCACAAGGGATAAATTCTTTTTTGCGATAATTCCTTCAATCAGCGGATCCAAATGTTTGGATTGGATTTCATTCAACGCCTTTTGAAAAGAGGCCTCTATACTCTGCGCGCGTTCTGTCAAAGCGCGCTGCAATTTCGACACGCGGTTTTGATAGTCCGCGACGCGGCGCTGCAAAGCCTCGCGCGACAAGACATCTTGGGATTTCTCGATTTCGTTTTTTTCTTTTTCCAACGACTGCTGCTCTTTGGTCAATTCATCGCGCAGTTTCGATTCATAGGATTCTTTCTGCTTGCGCAAGCTTTTCAAGACATTCGCTTCCGCCTGTATCGCGTCCATGCGAATCACGGCGATGCGCATGTCGGCGCCATTTGCGGCATCGGCCGTAATATCCGACAGAGCTTCTTCAACTGTGGCACTTGTTGTGCGCAAAGCTGAAACGCCCCAAACGCCAAGCGCCGCAATGACGACAACCGCGGCTGCAATTATTCCGATTTTAGCATACTTCTTCGCAACCGGATTTGCCGGCGCGGCAGTTTTTTTAACATTCATTTTTCTTCCTTTTGTTCTTGCTTAGACGGATTATAGCAATAAAAACTGGTGGTTTACAACCTAAAAAATAACAGCTTTTGTTCCTATCTCGGCGCCGGTCATGCGTCCGCGTCTCTATCTTGCCGGAGAAATACGGAGCTCCACACGGCGGTTGGTAAGCCGTCCCATATCGTCTTGGGCGGCGATCGGCCGCGCGGAGCCGCGCCCAACAACAAACATTCGCGCCGTATTTATCTTGCTGCGCGCAAAGAATATGGCCGTGCGCTGCGCCATGTCCAAAGACAGTGCTTTTGCGGCCTTTTTATCGGTAAACGAATCCGTGTATCCCGCGATTTCTATAAAAGACGCATCATATTTTTGCAAAATTTTAGCGATTATGCCCAAAGTATCCGCGCCCGTATCGGAAATATCGGGCGCTTCCAACTGCATCAGCGCGTCGCGCACCAAAATCACAAGCACATCCGTCCCCGCCCTTTGCACCAGTATTCCAGGCTTGCGCAAACCATCGTAAAGCTGGTATTCCAAATTTTCCATATACCGCAGAACAACCTGATTCGCATCGGGCTCTTTTCCATAATTTCTGATTTCCGCTTCATCGGTCTTGATTCTTTCACCGCCCGCCCCCAGGTATACCGGCATTTTGGCGATTTTGGCTTCTGCCGTCATGTCTGAAAAGCTGGCGCCGCGCAAATATGCCGCCCAAGTATCGCGCGCAGGGGTGGAGTACCGCGCGCAGGCCCACAAACAAGCGGCGGCCAGCAGGCAGCAAGAAAGCATTGCGGCTTTTTTAAACAAAAACTCATTTATGATTTTCATATTCGCCCGTTATTTCACTATGAATGAAATTTCATTTCCGCCGGTTGTCAAGCAATACGAATTTTGATTCGATTCATATCCGTTGACTCTGATTCTATCGGCCCAATCAAGATTGATGGTCGTGAAATAATCGCATTCGCCCTTTGACAGGCCGACAACATTTATGGAAAATTCCAATCCGTCCGCGCTGGATTCGACAGACCAGCTTTCGCCCCCGATCGGCGCCTTGCCGTTTCTCAATGCGCCGGCTTTTACCAGATAATCGACAGACACTCCGGAATAGTCGCCGCCGGCGGCCATTAATAATTTCGTATCCTTTGCGATCTGCGCCAGCTGCGCGGCCGCGATTGTTCTGACCTGGCGGGCGCGCACCGTGTTGTATGACGCCACGACGCCGGCTGTCAGAATTGCGCCGATTGCGAGAACGCCTATCAGCTCTATCAGCGAGCGGCCATATTCCTGCCTCATGTTATCCTCCTATTATCTCCGCGCCGTCAAACAGCGACAATGCGCTGGCAATCATGGGGTCTGACTGCATGTTTTCTTTTTTCTGCTCTATAACCGTCCGCTTGTTTTCAGATTCGTCAGCGCGTTCCAAAACCCATTCTTCTCCGGTTTTATCCAGCAGCCATTTGGCAAGCTTTTGCGCAAAACCCTGCTCGCCTTTTCTGTCAAAATATTTTATCTTCCGGCCTTCGATTTCCGATACTTCTATATTGCCGCTGTAATAAGAAAGCAATATCAATTCCTTGGATTCCTGCAAAGCGTTCGCCAAGTCGATCGCCGAGGAAATTTTTATAAACTTAGGTGCCGGCGGCTGGATGTCCGGCCCCGGCAGAATCTTGTCATCAGCAGCTTTCGCGCCTTTTGGGGCGCATTTCTCGCTTTGGTTTTCGCTCTGCGCCAGCAAAACGGAAATCGGCGGAATATCCGCCAAGTGCATCAGCCGGACAACCAGCATGTCAAAACACTGCTTTGGATTCGCGGACGCCTGCATTTCAGAAACCGACGCCACCATAACCTGCCATAATCTGGACAAGGAGTTCAATGAAATTCTGGAATTAATTTCTTTTATCTGCTCGCGCTGGTCGGCGGTGTAGGGAAAGTTGGCAACATCTCCGGCGCGCAGCGCGGGATGTATCCTGGTCGCCCAATGCGTCCATTCCATCATGTCGCCCAGCAGCATTGAAAGATCCGCGCCATTATTGTAAATATTATCGGCGGCGGCCAGCGCGGCGGCCGTGTCCCCGCTTAACAGAGTCTTCATAAAATCCACGACGACATTGCGGTCGGCGCGTTTCAGCATATCAAGAACGGCAGCTTCGTCAACTTTGCCGCCGGTTTGCGAGATGGCTTGATCCAACAGGCTTAGGCCGTCGCGAACCGAGCCGTCAGCGGCGCGCGCAAGCAATTCGTTGGCGGCATCCGACATTTCTATTTTTTCTTGCCCCGCAATCCAGGCAAAATGCTTTTTCAAAGTCTGAACGGGAACGCGCACAAGGTCAAAACGTTGGCAGCGGGACAATATTGTCACGGGAACCTTGCGGATTTCTGTCGTCGCCAGGATAAAAATAACATGCGACGGAGGCTCCTCCAAAGTTTTTAGCAAAGCATTGAACGCATTGGTGGACAGCATGTGCACTTCGTCTATTATATAGACTTTATAGCGGCCGTTGGTGGGGCGGTATTGCGCGGCGTCCAGAATATCCCGCATATTGTCGACGCCGGTATGCGAAGCGGCGTCTATTTCCAGAACATCGATATGCTGGCCCGCCGCAATCGCGCGGCAGTTTTCGCACTGGCCGCACGGCGTCGCGGTCGCTTTGTCAGACGACTGGCAGTTCAGAGCCTTGGCAAGTATCCGCGCGGTGCTGGTTTTTCCAGTGCCCCGTATGCCGGTCAGCATATATGCATGCGCTATGCGCGATGTGTTTATCGCAGTCGTCAAAGTCTTGACAAGAACATCCTGCCCGATAAGAGAATTAAAATCCTGGCTGCGATACTTGCGAGCCAAAACTGTGTAATTGGTATCCATTTGCTATTCCTTCTGGCACCAGAATAGCAAATATGCGCAGCATTTCAAGAGCTAAAACTTTTATTTCAAATCGACCAGAAAGTTTGCGATATTTGCTCGTCATCTTCCGCATTTTCCAAAGCGCTTTCTTGTTCGGCGACAAGCTTTTCCTTTGGGTCGCGGCAAGAATCTATCTTTCCCTGTTCACCATTAACAATACGGCCGTAATGCTCGGCCATTTGCAAAAGTCGCTCTCGTTCGATTTCATCTGATGTCTGACGCGCCTGATCCATGCATTGCTTTCGTTTCTGACGCAATTTATGACAGCGTTGAATCATAAGTCCAACAGACGTTTGATTTTTTTTATTTTGCATAATTTTTCTTTAAAAGTAGAAATCGGATCACTTGGAGATGACCCATTAAACCTATCGACAAGTACAATATTACATCAAGCAAAAACAGATTGCAAGAAGTTTGTATAAAGTCTATAATCAAAATGTAGGGGGGAAGTTTGTGTATGTCAAAGTCAAGGAGTTTCAAATTGCAAACCGCGGCGGATGCGTCTCATCAGCCGGGAACTTCCTGCTGCAAGCATTGCTGGCTTTGGCTCTGATCATCGCATTTATGCCGTTTTTTACCCAAAAGCTGCTGGAACGCGACAAAAACCTGCAAATGCACGCGACAACCGTCCAAATCGATGCCGCGCAGACCGCAGCGCGGATTTATATTCGGGAAAATCTAGACTATATCAAATATGATGCGACAATAATGTCCGACGACGGGTTCGCCGATGCTTTGGAGCCCTATGGACTGCCGCTGGGCTTTGTCCCCAAAACCGCTTTCGGCCAAGAAATATCGCTGGTGATAAACAAAACGAAGGAAGAAATATCCGCCTATTTGGAATTGAAAGGCGGCAAATTGTCGCAATTGCAGCGGGCGGAACTGACGAAAAGGATAGGTTTTTACGCTTCTCAGGAAAATGGCGGCATAAAAGTCGTCGTTCCAATAGACGAGATTTTTTCCGACATTGTCCGACGCGATGAGCCAAAACCCGATGAAAACGGTTTTTTGTCGGATTTGAACCTGGGCGGGTTCGGATTGGAAAATCTGGGCGCTCTTATAGGGCGCAACGGAGAATTCGAATCCGCGCAAACGGGCGCGCTTTCGCTGTTCGGAATAGAAGACGGACGAAAAATACGCAGCAAAATCGGCGATATGACAGTGGGAAAAACCGTATTTCAAAGCAATATTGGCGAAGCGGCCTTGTTTGTCACGCGCGGCTCGCTGAACGCGCTCAATGTGTCCGCAAGAACAATATCAAAATTTGGCGACACGGGCGCGCTGGTATCTGAAATCGCATCCGTGTACGACCTTTCCATGACAGAAGGGCGCACCGGTTTCACCGGACCTTCGAAATGGGAAGTCAAAGGAAATCTTATCGCGGATAAAATCAGCTTTTCAACCGAGCGCCTGGAAATATCGTCTTTTATAAACGCGTCCCGAGGACAAGATGTTTACATAAATCCAAGCGATTTGGAATATAGTTCGCAAAGCGGAATAGAGGCCGGCATAATACGCGCCGCAAACATCACCCTGCGCGACCAGACATCCTCCGCTTTGGCCAGGGGGGAAACCGGCGCGGTGCTGCTGGATATAAGGCTGGCCGATACCTCCGTTCTTCCGGATGCGCTGGTTGACGGCATAAGCAACGACAGTTTTTTGATAATTGCAAAGCCGGCTGACGATGACGGCGGCACTGTGGACTGCAAATCAATAATAACCAGCCTGGACGGCAGATATAATTCAAAATCTCTGTCGCAGCATATTGTTTGCCAGTATGTTTTCTGGCAACGTCTGGAAAAACGCATAGATATAAAAAAGTGCATAATGGAAGGAAAAAGTGGCTGCTGACAGATTCTTTTCGCGCATTGCGTCGGAACAGCGCGGCGCAAGCATTCTTGAAATACTGCTGGTCATGGCAATAGTCGCGCTTTTGTCGCCGTTCATGTATAATCAGATAACGCGGGCTTCGAACGAAATCACGGATATAGCGACCGCAAAGCAAATTATGAAAACGCGCGAAGCCGCTTTGAACTTTGTGCGGTTAAATCAGGATCAATGGCCGGATTATGTGCAGATAAAGCTTGCCCAGGAAGAACTTGACGCCATAAACGATTCCGCGCATGCCGGATTTATAGACAAGTACATTGTTAAAGACGCGGCGGTAACCGACATTTATTTTGCGTTTAAAATCGGCGGCAGCTTGCTGCGATCGGCGCAAATAGCCAGAATCATCGGCGCGGATGCCGCAAGTGTGGATTCTGACGGCGTTGCGCGCAATATTTCATGGGCGGCGTCCGCGCCGGATTTTGCACCGGGCGACCTGGTGTATCGAATAAGTCATGATTTCAGGCTGGATAACAACTACAAATACCTTCGGCGAGTAACTTCGCCGGAAGACGATTCAAACCTTATGCAGCGGAATTTGAATATGGGAAAGTTCGACTCATACGGCGTGGGAACCGCATCCGCCGAAACCGGAAAATTTGAGGAAATGTCGGCGGCTTTCATAGAAAGCGATGAACTGACAGCCACATCCGCTTATTTTTCCGGCGGCGCGACAATGGACGGCAATGTCGTCAAAATCGAATCCATGCGCGTCAGCGGCGACATAACGGGATTCCGCAATATCAATGCAAAAAAAATCAACCGCGAAGGCTTTTCTTTAACCGGCAGCATTATCGCCGATCGCGTAAGAATAAATAATTCCGTCAATGTCGGAGGAAACCTGAACCTGAAATCCGACACGATAAGAACAATTAGCGGTTTTGCCGGAATTGTAGCGCACTCGCTGGCCATATCCTTTTTAACCGCCGACGAGCTGACATTTGCAAACAAGTTCGGATTGACGGTTTCTGGCGAATTACTGATGTCCAGCACGGCACCGTTGAGAATAGGAAGTTGGAGCTTCCCTTCAATAACGCCACCAAGCTTTGCAAGCTTTGAGATGGCGCGCGCCAAAATTCCGGATACGCCGAATGCTTATGAATTTGATAAAATTATGAAAAGCGGTTGGAGAACGGACAATAACTGATGAAACTGAACGAAAAATTTTTCAGCGCTCGCAAGTTTCGGCTTTCGACCCACGAACGCGGCGGAATGATGGCGGAATTATTGCTGACTCTGGCGCTGGTTGCCTTGGTGCTTCCTTTTATAATCAACTTTCAGAAATCTGGCATAGAGAGAGCGCAGAACATAGCGACCGTCAAGGAAATGGAGCTGATGCAGACCGCGCTGGAACGATACATCGATTTTCACAAAAGCGAGCTTCTTGCGCCAATAGGAAAAAACATCACGCGCGTGAAAGTGCCGGATTTAGAAGAATACGGCGCGCCGGCGCGCCCGATAGAAGAAAATAGTGAAAAGTTTCAAATACGAATCATCAAATCCAGCGACCGCGAAGGACGTGCGACCTTGCAGGGCGTAATCGTGCTGAATGACCCGGACATATCGCCGATAAAAACCAGGGAAATCGTAAATATCGGCGGCAGCAAGATGGGGTTTGTGGAAAAAGGCAAGGCTTTCGGAGCTTTCGGGACATGGCGCGCAAACACATCGGATCTGGGGATAGGCGGAAAAAGCGGAATCGTCAAAACAACCAAAACAACATTGGACAAAGAGCAGTACTTGTGGCGAATCCCGTCTGAAAACACGTCTGACGCCACGATGCTTTCCTCTTTGAATCTGGCCGGGCACAATATCGTGGACGCGAAATTCACGGACGGAAGATACGCGCTGTTTGAAGAGATTCTGAAATCAAAAATATTCGCCGCCGGCAAAATTATATTTCAGAACAGAACGACCATAGACAAGAATTTGAAAACCGGCGATGCGATCGTCGCCGGAACATTGTCCGCCGATTCCAGAAACTTTGATATCTACGGAACGCTTTCGCTTTCAGACACCGCGAAATTTTCAAGCTTCACGGCGGACAAACTTTGGGTTGGCAACTTAAATCTGTCGGGAATATCCATAGCCGCCGAAACCGGCAAGCCGGCGGTTTTAAAAGTCAATCAAACCATGGACATGGTTTCCGGACGCATCAGCGCCATGTTCGCGACAGTGGGATTTACAGGCTCGCTGACGCCAAAGCTGGTGATAAGAAGCAGGATTGAAGATTCGGCTAATTCTGGATATTTTTGGGATGCAAGCACAAGTTCCGCCGCCGCCAGATTTTCAGATGTATACATCGCAGAGCTTAATAGAATGGCCGCAATATCGGCATCCAAGGAAGCGGGCGAAAAGACCGCCAGCGGACAGATTTTCAAAGCCGTCGTCACAAACAAGAACGCGACCGCTTCGGATTTTATCAACGCGATATCCGAAATACAAAACAAAGTCCGAATAAAATATCGCCAGTTGAATTTGGAATAAAACATGATAAGCTAGCGGGGATAATGAAGATAACATGCGATTTTTGCAAGACCGAATACTCGGTGGGCCGCGCGCCGGTCGCGCCGGTCCAATGCGCGGTATGCGGGCATGTCTGGACAGTCGCGCGCCAGGCCCGCGGGCATACGTTTTTGGTTTTTGCGGCGGCCGTTTGCGCCCTGCTGGCCGCCGCCGTGTTTTCATTCGCGATAATAATAAACCACCGGGCGGAAAGCTTGAAGAAAAAACCGCTGGCCGCGCATATTTCCGAAGTGCATTCCGTAATAGACGCATTCGGCGCGCCGCATTTTGTTGTCAGCGGGAAAGTGATCAACAGGTCGGAAAAAATCTACGGGGTTCCCGACCTTGTAATAACATCGCGCGACGATGCGGGCAATATCGTCGCCCAGCAAAAGTTCATGCCGTCCGCAACGCTCCTGGATGCCGGCGAGGAAGTGAAATTCTCGCACACATTATCGGCTTCGTCCGAAAGCGTCAAAAAAATAACAGTCGAATTAAGCGACCAGTGAAATAGGTAAAAAAAATGAAAAAATATTTATTCTTTATCTTTTATTCTTTATTCTTTGTTTTTTGCGCCCAAGGCGCGGAACGTGTCAGCATATTTTCAACCAGCGCCGACTGGGAGGCGATATCAGGCCTTCGTTTTTTTCAATCGGCAATTGATTTCCAGCCGGATTCAAAATTGATAGGCAAAGGCCTTGAACTGTATTTTCTTGATAATTTTCCATGCTTTGGGCAGACCGACAGCACCCAGATTTGGCTTGGCGCGAACAGCGACAATGGCAGAAGAATCAGGATTGTCTGCCTGTTTGCTCCTGAGAAAGTATATTTCGCATGGCGCAATGCCGCCCGCGATGCCAACCAGGACAAAACGACCGGAATTTTGGAATGTCCGGTAAAAGGAGAATCCGCTTTCAAGATAAATTTGTCCGACTGCGTCAAAGGCAAGGAATGGAAAGAGTACAAATAGCCGAAAGTCCGCAGGCGACTGTGGAATATTGACTAATGATTGTGGACTAAAATGACTGAGACAAGAATTTTTACAGCGGGCGCCGAAAATGCGGGCCAGCGGCTGGACAAGTTTCTGGCGCTGCAAATGCCGGAATTTTCACGCAGCGAAATCCAAAAATTCAAAGCGCAAAGCGCGAACGGCAAAGCGCCGCTAAAACATTCATATAAATTGCGCGCAAATGACATCATAGAAGTTGAAATTCCAAAAAATATTCCAGATGATTGCGCGCTCAGTTTTGAACATTGCACTTTGGACTTAAATATTCTGCATGAAGATGACGACATAATAGTAATAAACAAGCCGCGCGGCATCGTCATGTATCCGTCCGCTGGAAACAGGGACGGCACTTTGGTGCAAAATGTGCTGGCGCATGCAAATTTGTCGCGGTTGGGCGGCGCGACGCGCCCGGGGGTTGTTCACAGATTGGACAAAGACACCAGCGGAGTGGTGATTTTTGCAAAATCCGACGCGGCGTACCGCGAATTGGTCAAAACTTTTGCGGCGCACGATTTGACCAGAAGCTATATCGCTTTCGTCTGGGGCGTGCCGAATTGGGAAAGCGCGGACATCAGCGGGAATATAGCAAGGTCTTCGCGAAACAGGCAGAAAATGACAATGGTCAGGCATGGCGGCAAAGAAGCGCATACTCAGGTTGATGTCATGAATGTTTGGGGCGGCGTTAAAGTGTCGCAGCTTCGCTGCACTCTGCTGACCGGTCGCACGCATCAAATCAGGGTTCATTTGTCGGCGCATGGATTTCCGGTATTATGCGATCCGGTTTACGGCCGCGGCTCGGCCAGATTGGGCAACGTGAAGAATCCTGAATTGCTGGAATTTTTGAAAACTCACAACGGCCAGATGCTGCATGCGGAGGTTTTGGAGCTAAAACATCCGACAACCGGCCAGCAATTGCGCTTTAAATCGCGCCTGCCGGAAGACATGCAGGAGTTGAAGGGGATTTTAAATCAATCATGATACTGCCTTGCCTCTTGTTCTAAATTTCATTTGTCCCAATATTATTTTTATGATATAATGAAATAAAATATATGGAGTGCGGAGATGTATTTTCTTAAAAAGTCATTTGGTTTTATTGTTGTTTTTGCCATGATTCCGGCCGTCTTTGCCGCAACCGCCCGTCCAAGCATAATTGCCTCGGCTTCATCAAGGATGCCGACGATGACAACTTCGATTTCAGGATTACTGACGACAAATACCAGCTCAGCCGCATCATTAATCGCCGACGCCGAGTGCATTGACGCATATACCAGCTGCGCCAAGGGCGCGGATGTTTGCGGCCCGGATTTTGAAGAATGCACGAACAAAACTCTGTTTTATGCCAAAAAGCCGCAATGCGCCAGCACTTTGATGCAGTGCAAGACAACCGGCATCACCAGCTTGTTCGGCACCAGCGCCCAGACGGCTTTCTCCAACAAGAATTCAAACGGCGAATATGTGTACCCGACCGCAGGCAGCGTCCTGGGACAGCTGATTGAGGCCGCGTATATCAACAATCGCTATGACACCAGCACCTGCGTGAAAAGGTACACCAGCTGCTTGAAAAAAGACGATGTCTGCGGCGCGGATTTTGAACTTTGCACCAGCAACACCGAATTCAAAAAGCAAAAGCTGTTCTGCGAATCCACATTGGCGCGCTGCCAGGCCGACGGCTTGACAGAATTGTTCGGCACCACCACAACCGCTGCAAATCCGACGGCCAACAGCCGCCTTGGAATCATGATTTCCGAAGGCGCCGCGCTGGCTGCGGTGAATGCGGTCGCCACCTGCTATAAGGTTGCGGACCAGTGCATTCTGAACGCCTGCGCAACCAATCCCTATAAGTGCAAGGAAGGCAGCGAACAGACCATAGTGGATATTACCGAGACAATCAATAATACCGACGGCACGACCACGACGACCAGCTCGCAAAATATTATGGGCGCGGTCAATCGCAACGAAATATCGGGCTTTATAAAGAATGCGTGCCAGGACACGATCGGCGCGAACAAATTCTGCTACGCGACATTTTTGGGCAACGGCGCGATGCCGACAAATGCCCAGCTGCGCGATGAAGAAAACAAAGACGCCATTTACAGCGAGGCTTATTCTTCCCGCATGAACGATTCAATGAAGTCCAAGATTGATGCTCTGATAGAAAAGTTTGATAAAAAGACCAAGCAGCACTGCCAGGATACCATCGTCAATTGCGCGATGCGCTCCTGCGGCGAGGGCAGCGGCGCGGCCTGCTATGCTTCCGCCTTCAACTCTTCCAACACCGTCAAGGGCGTGACGAATCCGTCGACCATGTCGAACATCAAATACGGTTGCGAAGCCGTCGTCAACAACGATACATCATGCAAGTATGCCTCGGCTACATTTACGACGGCGGGCGTTATCAACTTCCTGGAAAGCAGCCTGTTTGACACTTTGTTCACAGCTCCGGACAATACGGATGTCAGCAAGCCGGACGCGGTTGGCGCGGTTGCGGCGCTGAATGCCCGGCTGTCGACTTCTTATAACCAGGCGGCGCTGGATCAGATGAAAAAGCAGTGCCAGACAGTCGCGACCGGATGCGTCAGAACCATGTGCGGCAACGAATACACCAACTGTTATCGCAACCGCACGGATGTTTCCTCGACATTGACGAATACCGGCGAGGCAGCCTTTGACAAAAGCATGAACAAAGTCGGCGGCGTTCTGGATTACACGATTGTTCTGGGTCTGTGCCTGAACACGGTGAAGATCAACCCCGTATGCGAAGAGCATATCAAGGCCGAAGCCGCGCGCCGCAGCGCCAGCAGCAGCTATACCGCGAATTCCTGGGGCAGCGCCGGCAGCACGCGCGACGGCTGGCTGGGCGCGGGCGTGTATTCGGCTACTGGTAGTACTAGCGAGTATCAGGATATAGACGCGGACGGCAATATGCTGTGCACCACATCCAAAGACAACGGCGGGCAGATTGGCCGCTGCGACGATATCAGCGGAACATACATATATCCCTATATGATTTCCGAAACTTCGTACAAGATTGAACAGGCGGAGCGCACGGTATTCCGCGACTTGGTCTATGATTTGGAAAAAGAAGCCCAGGCGCAATACAACGCCAAGCTGACCAAGCAGCAGAATATGTGCATATCCAGCAACAACGGCGGAATTGTCGGAACCAAGGACACGGGCAGCACATTCATGTGGGTGAAGTTGAGAAACAACAAGGTTCCGAAATCTTACGCGACTGCGGGCTTGAAAGCAAATGACTTCGTGACCAGCAATGAGTTGTACGGAAGCTTTTGCCGGATTCGCGTGGTTTTGCAATCGGATGAAAAACATATTCAGGATGCGATTTCTGCGGGCAAGGATTGGGGCATCGCATACTTTGCGGCAGGCGATCCATTCACATGCGGCAGCTGGATACCACAGAGAGCTCTGGAAGAAATTTCCAGTTCTGTTGGAAAAGAAGCGGAAGATGAAAAGCGCAGGGGCGATGACAGAACCCGCGGCTGGATAACCGCGCTTGGCTCAGTTGTTGGCGGCGTGGGCGGCGGAATAGGCATGAATGCGCTGCAAAAAGGTTCCTTGGGCGGTTTGCTGGGAACAACGAACAAGACGGACACCGTATCAACAAACGTTTCTCGCTGCCAGAGTTTTGTAAAGAATTACAAGTCCCAACCAGACGGAGTAAAAGCAGAATCGATAGGAACGGCTGCTATAAATGCTGCAAGAGAAATAGGGGATTTGAATAGTGATATAGGGTTTATTGAAACTGCTGTGGGGGATGCGGCGACGGCGGAGAATAGGGCGAAGAGTGCGGAGAATTTGGCGACGCTAGCGACGGCGGAGAATAAGGCGACGGTGGATACGGCGGCGAGAGATGAGAGGTTGGCGGCGACGAATGCGAAAAATGTAGCAAACCAAGCGATGGATACATTATCAGACCTTTGCAAATCAGAGGCGACTAGCGCAAAATCAAGCAGCAGTAAAACTATTGGAAATCTGGTTGGTGCCGGTGTAGGTGCGGTTGCCGGCGGCGTGCTGGGGTATACTATAACAAAGAGCGTTCAAGACGCCGCAGCCGAAGGCGCGAATGCCGAGGCTCGAAAAGCTTGGATGGAAGAAGTCGGCAATCACATACGCTGCTATATAGGCTCTGACGAGGTCGGCTCATACGGCGATATGATCAGCACTGAAATGGAATAAAAACACCTTTCCCCATAAAACTCGGTCTTAGTCCCTCTTTATCAAGGGGGACGCAACTCCCTAAAACCTGGCGCAAGAATTCGGTCTTGGATTTGTCCCCCTTGATAAAGGAGGGGGCTCACAAGTTCGCAGCTTTGTCCCCCTTGGTAAAGGGGGACAGAGTTGGCTTGCTGAGCCATGGGCGAAGCTAGCAACTCTTGGGGGATTTGTGGTTAAAGATTGGCACTAATAATTATATTTTAGATTTTTTGTTAACACTGTTAGTTAAAAAGAAATCTCCCCGCTTTTCCGGCAAGCAAGCTTGCTCGGAAAACCTCCCCTCTTTATCAAGAGGGGCACAACTCCCCGCAAGCTCGGATTTGTCCCCCTTGGTAAAGGGGGACAGAGTTTATTGGCGAGCACAGCGAGCCTAGAAACTCTTGGGGGAT
>JAITJD010000032.1 GCA_031279085.1 Rickettsiales bacterium
CGCGAATGGGGGCGCACGCATACCTTGAATTACAACAAGCTTTTATTCATCATGCCCGGCAGCGACGGCTTAAAAACCGGCCATACCGCCGACGGAGGATACGGAATGGTCGCCAGCGCTAAAATCGGCGGGCGACGGCTGGTCGCGGTCATAAACGGACTGAAAGTGAAAAACCACAATGCTTTGGCCGAGGAAATGAAAAAGCTGATGAATTACGGATTTGCGGCGACGACAAATAAAGTCTTTTACCACCACGGCGATAAAGTCGCTGAAATCCCCGTATGGTACGGCCGGAAAAAAACAGCGGCGGCGACAGTCGGCAAGACTTTCGCAATCACATTCAAAAAAGATCAAAGCATGAAGGGCCTGCGCGTTCTGGCGCGGTATAACGAGCCTCTGCCCGCGCCGGTAAAGAAAGGCGAAAGAATCGGCGAGATTATCGCCGAGCTAAATGGCCGCGTCGTCGCGCGCGCTCCGCTGGTCGCCGCGGATAATGTCAGCAAAATTCAGTTCATCGGGCGGATAATAAAAAACCTGAATGTGATTTTCGGAGGAATGTTTTAACTCTAAATTTATTACTTGCAATGTTGAAAAAAATATGCAAAAATTGGGGCTCAGTGCGGGCGTAGCTCAGTTGGCTAGAGCGCAACCTTGCCAAGGTTGAGGTCGAGGGTTCGAGTCCCTTTGCCCGCACCAAGTCTAAAAAAAAGGTCAAATGTATATGATGTTTGTTTGTAAAAAAATTCACATATAAAAAAGCGCGGCCTTTAGGAATTACTGACGGGCGCGCTTTCGCGCCCGTTTTTCATAACAGGAGAACAAAAATGCCAAACCCTATATCTACAAACGAATTAGAAGCGCGCCTGCAAAAAGTCGAAAATATCCGCGCGCGCGACGGTGTGGTTTGGAAAGACAAATTCAAGCGCACGCACGCAATCGATGCCGCGCGCGGGCTGGACGACGGCGCGGCGGTGAAAATCGCCGGAAGAATCACGGCTCTGCGCTGGCTGGGCAAGCTGATGTTCGGCCGCCTGTACGACATAGACGGGGAAATTCAATTTTCCATGTCCCGCGAAGAAATCGGCGAGGAAGACTATAAATTCATGAAGGCAAATGTCGACATGGGCGACTTTATCGGCATCACGGGCGAGCTGTATCATACGACCGCCGGCGAGCTGACCGTCAAAGTTTCCAAGTACGAAATCCTGGCCAAGGCTCTGCGCCCGCTGCCTGAAAAATTCCACGGGCTGACTGATACCGAAACCAGATACCGCCAGCGATATCTGGACATCATATCGAATCCGGAAACGCGCCGCACGATGCGCATCCGCTTTCAGATGCTGCACTTTATACGAAATTTTTTGGAACAAAACGGCTTTGTGGAAGTAGAGACCCCCATACTGAAAAATGTTTCCAGCGGCGCGGCGGCCAAGCCCTTCACAACGCACCACAACGCCCTGGACGCGGACTTGTTCCTGCGAATCGCGCCGGAGCTGCCGTTAAAAGAATGCATCGCGGCCGGATTCGACCGAGTGTTTGAAATGGGCAAGAACTTTCGCAACGAAGGCATGGACGCCGCGCACTTGCAAGAATTCACAATGCTGGAATGGTACGCGGCATATTGGGACTATAACGACAACATTGACTTTTCATGGCGCATGATTCAGGAAATGCTGATGGCGGTTCGCGGCACATTGCAGATAGAATGCCAGGGAACCATGCTGGACTTTTCAAAATACGAAAAGCTGGACTACACGGCGAGAATGAACAAGCTGCTGCAAACTGATATTCTGGCTTTTGATGACGCGGAAAAGCTGAAAAAACACATTGTTTCCATCGGCTTGTTCCCGGCCGGCGAATTGCGGGACTTAAAATCATTGTTCGCCGTTGTCGACTATGTTTTCAAGCGCAAGATTCGCGACCAGATTATCCAGCCGGCAATCACATACAACTATCCGACATTCACGCGCCCGCTGGCGCGGCGCAACGACCAGGATTCGCGCCGCGTGGATAATTTCCAGCTGATCGCCATGGGCGCCGAGCTGATAAACGCCTATTCTGAATTGGTGGACCCGATAGAGCAGCGCAAGTCTTTCGAAGAGCAAATGGAGAACAAAGCCGCGGGCGATGATGAATCCTTTGACTTGGATGAAGACTTCATGCTGGCGATGGAGCACGGCATGCCGCCGACTTCCGGCCTGGGATTCGGATTCGACAGATGGGTGTCGATAATTGCCGACCAGCCGACCCTTCGCGATGTGATATTATTCCCAATAATGAAATAAGAAACAGATATGACAAATTCTTCGCAAAAACAAAACATAACAGACATAATTGCTGAAAACGACCGGAAAAATCTTTTGACTATTAAGCGCGCCGCAGAATCCGGCCGCATAAATGTCGAAGCCGCCGATTATTTGACAATCCTTTATTCCGACGGAATGGCATGGTTCCGCGAGGTTTTCCATGTCCTGGGCAAATGCCTGGGCGCGCCAAAGGCCGCGGTCATGCCCTATGATTACCTTAACGGGTCCGCCGTTGAAAAACCGATGAAAATATCCGACATCAATCCAATGTCCGCGTATATGGCGCATCACCGCCTGGACGCCGACCCCATGCGAAACCAGTTCTTTTCAAAGGTCGACGGGCATAAAGTCGAGCTTTCCGTGTCATCGATTGTCAGCGTCATCATCGGCGCGCAGAAAAAAATCGAACGCGCTTTGGACAAGATTACCGGCAAATACTATAAAGATTACGTCGACGAAGTCGCCGCAACAGCCCAGCGCGTCATATCCGCCAGCGAGCGCGAAGCCTCCGGCCGCGCGGTCGCCGATAAAATCCGCCAGAAATTTTCCGAAAAGTTCATCAGCGCCGCATCCGAAACCGTACTTGGAATAATCGGGCGCGGACATGAAAAAATATCGGTGGATTTAGTGCGCGAGCTGGATAAAATCGAAAAGCCTCATCTGCGCCTGAAAGATGTTTGGCGCGTGAAGTGCCTGTTCGACCTGATCCCCCAGGCCAGGACTTTCATCGAAAGAATCCGCGACATGTCGCCGCACAAAATAATAACCATACGCGACAAGTTTTACGATATGGAAAATCCCCGCAATTACCGCGACGCCAAAATCATTCTGAATATCAGCAGAAACGGCGATGTGGTTCCGATGGAAATAATATGCCAGGTTCGGACTCTGTTCGAATTCGACAGGAAAAGCCATGACGATTACGAAAAAGCGCGCAAAATCAAATCTTCAAAGCAGGATATTGAAAAACGTCTGGCCGAGATTCATGAAAACGGCATCAGGGAATACAATCTGATGATATGCGGCTGCCTGGACGACTTGTTCGATCGCGTCGGCTGGAATATCCTGTATCATCAGGGCAACCCCGAAACCTTGTTCGACGGGTTTCCAAAAATATCCGCGCAATATTACCCCGCCAGGATAATCGACGCCATTTTGAACAAGCTGGACAGCGCGGTCGAAAACGAAGTCTTTTATGTGAACACGGCGCCGGCAAAGCTCAGCCGCTTGCAGGAAATAGAGATTTTCCGCTGGATGGCCAGGTTCGTGCTGATTTCGGCAATGCCGTGCATGAACGGCGCTCAACAGGTTCCGGGCTGCGGAATACATGAAAAACTGTTTAATTTTATCATGAAAGAACTGCAAAGATATTTATAGGCGCAGGCTATTGACTATTGGCCGGCAAAGGTTTATAATGCTTGCAGGTTCTTGTATTTCATAAGAATCATCACAAGCATAACAAAGGATTAAGATTATGCGTCAAGGTAAAGTAAAATGGTACAACGGTAAAAAGTGCTACGGCTTCGTCACACCGGATTCTCCCAACGAAGCAGGAAATACAGACGATGTGTTTGTTCATGCCAGCTCTTTGAAAGATGCGGATATCAGATTTCTAAACGAAGGAGATATCGTGCGTTTCGGCGAGGAAGTTCGCAACGGCAAACTGTCTGTAACAACATTGGAATTGATACAGCGCGACGAAGAATCGGCTAAGAAATTTCAGGAACGTCGTTCTGAATTTCACCCTCGCGGCGACCGCGACGGCGGATTCCGCGGCGGAAGACGCGACGACAACCGCGATGGCGAGAAACGCGGCGGATTCGCATTCTGGAAAAAATAAGGATTGGTTCGCGAAAAATAAAACCCGCAGGGATGAATTTCCTGCGGGTTTTATTTTCTCACCGGATTTCGTCATGCCTCTTGACATGCGGATATTTGGCACTATAATTTAAATATGATAATTAAACACCCAAAGGCCGGAATATGAAATCTGTAAATATGAAATTGAATAAAGCCGCGGTTTCCGCATTTGCCGACGAGCTCAATATTCATTTGCTGGAACGGATTATAGCGAATGCCGCCGCTTGCAAATCAGCCTTGAATTGGAAAAGCTTGCCTTTAAAACAACGCGCCGACGCAATACGGCTGCTTGTCGATATCGCGCTTGATTTCCGCGATGAAAAATCGCAAGAGACGGAATGCACCGATTCTTATCACTCTGAAAATAGAAGCATCGCCGCATACTATATGTCCGGCGCGAAAAAATTCAAGTTTTTCCGCCATGTTCTGACAACCGATGATTTCGGAAAAGTCATCGGAATCATCGTGCATGAAATCACGCACCTTTTGCAGGAAGCCGGAAAATCCACTTTGACTATCGAACAGGCGGAGTTTGCAAAAAACAATTATGTTCAGCCCGGGCAAAATATCGCCGCGTATCGCGGCAACTTGCTGGAACAGGAAGCTCATGCGGTTCAGGGAATCATCGAAAAAAACTTTATGCCGGAATTGAAAAGAGTCTCTGCCGCGTTGCAGGAATTCGGCCGCATTTCCGCCGGACGCGATAAAGCCCGGCGGCAAAACAACTACCAGAATGCGGCGTGATTGCCCTTGCATTTACCCGACATTTGTCATATCTTAATAAAAAAAGGAGCCTGACATGTGGACAGCGATAGCTATAACAGCAGTTTTATTATTGTATTTTATTTCCGTATATAACGGTCTGGTGGCACGTAGGACACAGGCTCGCGAGGCTTGGTCAACCGTCGACACCCAGCTAAAGCGCAGATACGATTTGATTCCTAATCTGGTCAATGCGGTCAAGGGCGCGGCCAAGCATGAAAGCAAAACTCTGGAAGCCGTGATATCCGCGCGAAATTCGGCCATGTCCGCGCAGGGCGCCGCCGGCAAGTCAAAAGCGGAAAACCATCTGACGGACGCTCTGAAAAGCATATTCGCTTTATCGGAAAGCTATCCGGCCTTGCGCGCGAATGAAAATTTTCTGGAATTACAGCGCGAGCTGTCGGATACCGAAACAAAAATACAGGCGGCGCGCCAGTTTTATAATACCGTCGTCATGGGGCTGAACACGCAGATTCAGCAATTCCCCAGCAATATTGTCGCAAACATGTTCAAGATTGGCGAAGAGCAGTTCTTCCAAATCGAGGAAATTGAAAAAGCCGCGCCGAAAGTCGAATTTTAAAAATAGACGGCTGGCTTTTTATTTCTGAATACTACTGCGCAGCATGCTTGTTGAAACTCGCTCGGTGTACGGAAACAGAACCACATCGACCCCCATTGAAATTATGCGGCTGTTTTCGACGCGCACTGACGCCTTTGTTTCGTTCCCGCGAAAATAAAAGTCTATTTTCTGACCCATGCCCAGCAGGTCTTGTATAATCTGAACCGCATTGTCCCCGACAAGAACCACATCGTCCACATAGCGGATTGAGCCCACTATTTCCATTCGATCGGCTTCGTTTATAATTGCGGCGCGTCTTTTGTCGCGCAAAACTACTGCGTCGGAATTCACGGCTGCTATCAGTCTGTCGCAGTTTCCGCGCGCTAATTTCAGCAGCGCAAGATGAAACATGTCAAGGAAATATTTTTCTAATTTCCTTTCATGATTCGCGCCTTGTTTTTATCCCATTCGCGGCGCTTTATCGTCCCGCGCTTGTCCGTTTTATTTTTTCCGTATCCGATCCCCAGCAATACTTTCAATTTGCCGCGATTGTTAAAGTACAGTTTCAGCGGAACTATGGTTGCGCCTTTTTCATTCAGCTTGCCTATCAGTCGGTTGATTTGCGCATAATGCAGCAGCAGCTGGCGCGGCCGCCGCTCGTCAAAATTAACGATTTTTGCAGCCGTAGGCAGTTTCTGTATCTCAATCCCCGCCAGGAATAAATTCCCGCCGCGATTTTGAACAAAGCCGTCAATGATAGAAACCAAACCGTACCGCGCGGATTTTATTTCCGCGCCGGTCAGGGAAATTCCGGCCTCTATCGTATCTTCGATAGAATAGCTGAACCGCGCCTTGCGGTTTTCAGAAACCTGTCCTGATTTTATAATGCTTCGTTTCATTTTTTATCGTCCACGCATGATTTTTGCAATATTCTCGGATACAGCCGGCCGGTATTCTCAGCCAGAACAGATTCCAATTCCGACAGCGAAATGTTTTTTATTTCCGCCAGGACGCGCGCGGTTTCCGTTATCATCGCGGGCTCGCATGATTTTCCGCGGAACGGCACGGGCGCGCAGAAAGGAGAATCTGTTTCAATCACGATTTTATCAATCGGGATTTTTGCAAATGTATCTCGCAGCTCCGCCGAGTTTTTAAATGTCAGTATTCCCGATGCGGAGAAAAACCAGCCCGAATCCAGCATTTTTTCTGCAAAATCCCAAGAGCCCGTAAAACAATGCATGACGCCTCGGACAGAATCGCCCAGAATCGCCGCCGTGTCTTCTTCGGCATCACGGCTGTGTATCGCGACCGGCAGCCCCGCGCGGCGCGCGATGTCCAGCTGGCGCTCAAAAAGATTCATCTGCTGCGTTCTGTCATCTGTGCCGTAATGATAGTCCAGCCCGATTTCGCCGACGCCGACAATCTTTGGATTTTTAAAAATAGAATCCGGCATGGCCGCCGCCAAATCAATTTCATTTTTCGCATACTCGGGATGCACGCCGACAGTGCAGAAAATATTCTCATACTTATCCGCGATTTCAATCGCTTTGGGAATATCGTCCGCAGTGGTGCCGGGGCATATCAGGATACCAACGCCCGCATCGCGCGCGCGCGCGATAACCGCGTCCATTTCGCCGGCCGCGCAAAATTCATCTGTCAAATGACAATGAGTGTCTATAAGCATTTTTTTATCTCCTTGATTATTTTGAACAGGCCGGTTTCAGGCTCCAAATATATCCGGCCGATATCGGCGATTGCGCGCGCGGCGGACGGATACAAATCCGCCAGTCCGAAATGCGCGACAACATCCAGCAAAATCCCATACAGCTCCGGATTCGGCGCTATTTTCCTGGCGATGTTCAGCATGTCCGCAGAATTTGCCTTTGGATTTTCAAGCAAGCGGATTAGTTCCGAATATATTTCGTCGCCGCCCGACTTTTTCAGATTTGCGATTTTGCCAAAGCTGCCGTTTGCCAGACGCAGGGCGGACGCGCTTATTTCCGCATCCGGCATAAATCGCGCGCACAGCTCGCGAAGTTCGGATATGCTCAGCGGATTCATCTTTTCAACCCGCGCGCGCGAACGAACCGTCGGCAGCACATTGGCCAGCTGATGCGCGACCAGCAGAAATATGGTTTTTTCAGGCGGCTCTTCCAGCAGTTTCAGCATGGCGTTGCTGGCCGCCGCGTTCAGCTCGTCAACCGAGTCTATCAATATCACGCGCCATTCGCCGGACATCGACGACAAGTGCATTTTTCTTATCATATTGCGAATGGTGTGCACGGATATCACCCTGCCGTCTGTTTTGGGCTTGCCATCCTTGTCGATGTTTCTTTCCATGTCGATGATGAAAAAGTCGCCGATATTGCCGCAAACCATTTTGGCGATGCGATACGCAAATGTGGCCTTGCCGATTCCGCGCGCGCCGGACAGCATCCATACCGGATGAATCGGGCGGATATGCCGATTTTCCCAAGAATCCATAAAAGTCCGCAGCACCGCGCCATGCCCGACCAGCGCGTCGTTGTCCATCGGGTGAGGAAAATCATAAAAATTCGTTTTCTTAACAGCCATTTGAGAAAATCATACAACATGCCGATAAAATTTGCAAATAACAATGAAACAATGGGAATTATATACAAAACTAGTCGCGAATAAAAAAAAGCTTGCGTTGGGGCGACAAGATGGTATGCCGCATATTGCGGAAGTGAGAACATCGCTGATTGCAAAGTGCCTATGCCAATCGTTGCCGTGGTTGCCGCAAGCATTTTTCGATTCGTGTAGGAACTATACTAAACGAATCCCAAGTACTCCATACAAAAGTGGCTTCTTGCTATCTATATACTCGTCAATAGCAAAAACAACGTGGTTGGCAAAATCCCTGTTGTCGGTATCAAATCCCGAAAGGGGCAAGTCCGAGCTTTCGCGGTCGAGGCAACGGACACTAAAGCCCTGACCGGTGCAATCCGCGAAAATGCTGCCGAAGGTTCGGAAGGCTATACTGACCAATGGGAAGGATACAAAGGACTTAAAGGAATACGGGCACAAGCGTGTCAAACATAATGTCGGCGAGATGTTGCGCGGGCGTTGATGCAACCTAAACTGCGGGTATCAAATTCACAGGTTTGCAATAGCACAAAACCTGTAAAGAAAAAAACAAAATCAAAGAAGCTATGATCTAATTATTTTGGAGCAGAAATAGCACCGTGATTTTCTTTCTACACTAACAGATATTGAATGAGAAAAATGTAAATTATGCCGCTTGGCAAGTTTCAAGATAGCTCATATAACGCTGGAATTGTTTAATCTCTATTCTCCGCATAGTGTTTTCCATATAATCATAATCTGGTTGACCAGATTTACTGGCTGGCAATAGAAAAACTTGTTTTTTCATACGTACTTCATTGAATTTATAACCGTATTGATATTTTTCTTTCTGTTTCAAAATTTCTTGCTTTAAAAATAAATATAGATATTTATTACCAACATGGTTTTTAAGCCTGAATCGTTTCACATCATCAGAAAATATACATTGATATGGGTGATAAAAATTTTCTACAACACTACCATTATAATTAACACCTAAAACATTTTCATCTTGACTGATGTTTGAGTTAGATACAAATGCGGTTATGCCATTGTTAGAGTCCGAAGCCCCAATAAAGGGTCTTTTTCCTTTTTTCATATCCGCTTGTGTTAAACGTTTACCGGGATTTATAATAAAAATATCGTCTATTCTAAATTCTCTCCAGAAAGGCTTACAATCCCCCCCCCCTAGATTTCTGTGGGTCGTAAGAGTTCCGAGATAATTTTTATAACGTCTTATCAGTTTTGCTTCTATTTCACGCATATATTTTTCCATAAATGCCCAATCTGGATTTCCTTGTTTATCTGTTGGCAGAATAATAGAACGGCTCTTCATTCTTGTTCCAGTTAGACCTTTTCCATATCCAAAACCGCAATCTTTGATACTTGTATTCAATAAAGTTGAAATAAATAATCCTGTATATCGGTTTAATCTTTTGTCCTTTATGTAATACATTTTGTTTCCAGTAATGTATTCAAACGGCTGGTAGAAGAAAGCCGCATTTTCTGCTCCGAAAACTATGGTGTCTTTTTGATTCTTATTATAATCTTTATTTGATACAACATCTTCAAACCCATTATTCAAATTGGTTCGTGATATATATGGGATTCCAACTCTAACGGATTTGAGATTTGTTTTGTGGTATGCTGTGGAGTTAAAAACTCCCGGTAAAACGTCTGACAAATTGAATTCTTTCCAAT
>JAITJD010000018.1 GCA_031279085.1 Rickettsiales bacterium
GTATCGGCACGCCCGATGTCCCGCGCGGAGAATCTTCTTTCTTCACCCCGTCTTCCTCTATCGCGTCTTCTTCGGCCTCTTCTTCTTCGGCGGAAACTTCTTCCAGATCGTCCAAGTCATAATCGTCCAGGTCGTCCACATGATCCACGCCTTTGGACTTCATCGCCTCTGAAAGCACGGCCAGGGATTTTTGCTCGGCATCGGACGAATACATGACTTCCAGGTTCACTATATAGCGGAGCCTTATTTCGTCGTTCAGCAGCTGCTGGTACCAGTCCAGCATTGCCTGGATTGTCATAGGGCTTTCGCACAAGCCGTATATCATCAGGAGAAAAGCCGCTTTTATCCGCTGGGCTATAGCGACTTCGCCGGGCCCCGTCAGCAGCTGAACCGTGCCGATTTGCTTCAAATAAGACTGCACCGAATCCTGGACGCCCAAAACCAGGCTGCCCGTGGGGCTTCTTTCAAGCTGCTTTGCAAAGTGCTCGTAATCATCATCGTTGATGTCTACCTGCTCGGCATCGTTATTCAGCAGATTGCGGGTTTTGTCGCGCGATTCATCAGAATCTTCAAGCTCGTAATATTTTTCCATATCATTGGAGAAAGAGCTTGATTCAATGACTTCCAGCCCTAAATCCTGTTGGAAGAAAGACATGACTTCGTCTTGTTCTTCTGCGGGAATTTCATCGGCTTCGGTGGCCTGGCTGAAATCCAATTGCGAAAGATATCCGACTTCGCAAGCGGAGCTTGCCAGTTTTTGTAAATTTTCTGGCAAGGAATCAATGAGAAGCTTTGTTGCCTCGTCTATCTGCTTTGACATGTGCCGCCTTATTTTTTTATTAGCTGAATTGCCGCTCCGGCTTCGCAAATCCGCGCGATGACAATTTAATTTTGTTTTGTCATTTGGCGCGGGCGCGAAGCAGTCTTTAAGTTTCTAGTTTTTCTTCGTTTTTGCCACCGCTTCATGCAGCGCGGATTCCGACACCAAACCCAAAACGATGGGGCTTTGTATTTGAATCGTGGAATAAGATTTGTGAGTCTTGCCGCGCACGGATGCCACGGTCGGATTCGTGCTGCGCATCAGGCGCGCAATGTGTCCGTCTGACAATTCGGGATAATTTTTGATTATCCATAGAATCCCGCCAAGCCGGTTTTGCCGGTGCAGTTTCGGCGTATAGCCGATGCCTTTTTTATTCTGCTTTTTTTGAGCGTTGATGATTTCTTCGCGCAGAACCATGCGCGCGGACGGGTCCGCTTCGCACCTTTTGATATCGGAACTGGTCAGCTGGCCGCTTAAAATCGGATTCAGCCCCTGGATTTTATAAGTCTCGCTATCGGCGATGTTTTTTACTTCCAGCTCATGCAAACCGCAGAATTCGGCGATTTGGTCAAATGTCAGAGCTGTATTCTCAATCAGCCATAGAGCCGTGGATTTTGGCATATAAGGATAATTCATGAAAATTCCTTTGTCTTGTGGTTTGAAATATATCTCAAAACACCGCAAGATTCAAGACATTTTTTTACAATATATTTAATGTCTTCCATATTCCGGCCGAATGATTTCACTTTAACAGTTTCTCATACAGCGCGACAGTATCTTTTATCATCTTGCCGGCAGTGTATCCGCCAAAATATCGCGCGTATCCAAAAATCCCCAGTTTGATGCGCAATCTTTTGTTTTCAATAATCTTTATCATCTGCGCGGCATAGTCGGTTGTATTTATCTCTTTTCTCTCGTTCATTTTAACAAACAGCGCGGCTTTGCCGAACATTTCGACCAAGCCCGCGGCATCGGTCGACACAATGGGCAGATTATGCGCCATCGCCTCTATTCCAGCGAAACTGCAAGCTTCGGATTCAGAAGCGAACAAGGCGCAGTCCGCTGTTTTATAATAATGCTCGATTTTCCGGATGTCGTCAATCAGGCCGGTTTTTATAATTGGCAATTCCGATATTTCGCCGGGAATTTCATCGCCTTTATTCTCGCCGCCCAGAACCATCACTTCTATTTTGTGTTTTTCCGCGACTTTGCGTATCGCCGGCAGGATTTTTAAAAAGCCTTTATGACGCGCCCAACCATTCGCGAAAATAAATCTGAAAACATCGTCGCCGCCGGATTCTTTCGCTTTTGTTTCCGGCTTTGGAATTCCGTTGCGTATTATTGAAAAAGGCCGCTTGTTTTTAACTCCGCCCAGATATTCTCTGCCGCGATCGCATACCAAAATGATATGATCCATGTTTCGAAAAGGATTAGCCGGCGGAAACCCGCCGAATTTTAGCGAATGCTGAGGCAGGCAATGCAGCACGCCCATGGTTTTGCAGTAAAATCTGCTTTTTATCAGATATGCCAGGCTTTCAAACCCCAGGCAGTTGCTTTTGACGATCAGATTATCCATTTCCGCCAAGCGCTTGCCAATAAAAGTCAAAACTGCCTCGTACAGGCATGCGGCGGGAAATGCGTGAGGATGAAAAACTTTCAGCTCGTCATCGTTCAAAAGAATTCTTGCCTCGCCATTGTTATTCGTGTGGCAAAAGATGATTCTGAATGTCTTGACGCGCGGCGGCATTCCGGCCGCCAAGACATCAAAATAACGCGATATGCCGCTTTGATAATTATCGTCGCGGCTGTCAATTTCAATTATGTTGATGGTTTGCTTCATCTGGACGTATGCGTTTGATTAATAAGTTCCGCTGCCGGAACTGCCGTCATAGTAGCAGCCGCCGTAAACAAAAGCCCCGTTTCCCGTGTAATAGCCGTATCCTTCGATTTCAAAGGTTCCGACAGAATCAGTAAAACTGCGCCCCGAATTTGAGAAGGCATAGCAGCCTGTCTGATAGCTTAACCAATAAAAATCACTATTGTTGACGCCCGTAGTTTCATAGGTTATAAAAGCGCCGGATTCGAACTTTAATCCAGGGCATCGGGAGCAAAGGCCGCTAAATCCTCCATTTGTATTGCACGCCAACATTGCCTCTTCCCCTGTGCAGATATCCGGAATGCTTCCCGTTCCCGTGATTCCGCTTCCGCCAGTGCAAGGCGAATCGCCGTTTATGCAGCCGTTGTCGTCGCGCATTATCTGATAATATCCGTCATCGCAGCCCAGAAATACATAATAAGGATCGCTTCTGAGAATATAGTCGCCGACTTCCCAACCGGAAGCATAACCGCTTCCGGTTGCTGAAACATAACTAAAAAGATTGGTGCATATATAATCGGATAAGCCATACCCGTCATAATTGACAAAACAACACAGTCCGGTCGTGTTCACATATCCCGTGCACGGGATATCCACTACCCCGGTATAGCTGAGCTGAACTGCGCCGCTACCCCTGTTGCAGCATCCGTACGCCTGTATATGTTCTTCGCATGACTTGAACAAGAAGTTTGATTGCAGCCCGTCAGAGCACACTTCATAAGCGCGCGCCGAAAAACTATACATTAATCCAAGGATACCCCCGGCAAATCGTATAAACCAATTATTCATTTCATTCTCTCGTTTTCTTAATCAGTGAACATTGCCTGGATCCGGCAGCTGCGACAACTTGGCAAAGTTTATCTGGCTGATCGCGAACCATTGGCGCATATAGCGAAGCTTTTCTTGGGCCGTCATGCCGTCATACTGCGCGTCGGACATGAAAACAAACAGGCCGTTATCAATCAATGCAGTCGGCGCGCGGCCGTCCGGCAGACAATGGGTCATGAGGCTGGCGCCGTGATCGCACAATGTTTCAAACCGGACATAATTGAGATAAGACCAGTATCTGGTTGTGTCGGATTTAACTATCGGGCGCAGAGTTTCGCCGGTCTTGTTGAATCTCGCAACCTGTTCATGACTTGCGCGTATTTTCTGACCGGAATAGTTGCCAGTCCAATTGGCGTAATTTTTGATGTCAATAGCGCCCGCAGCCTCTTCGGCAGATAGCTCGGCCGGATTATTCGCATATATGGTCAAAACAGGAGGTGATTTGAAATTATATGGATATCCCGATTTTTCCGCATAATTTTCTATTGAAAACAAATCCAATGTAGAATCGTCATATCCCCGCAGCGCTTTCTGTTCGCCCGGCAGAGTGTTGTCGGATTGAGGCTCGATTTCAATAGTTCCGTTTCGATAATCGGCCAGGGTTCTCAATCCCGCCGCATTTCCGCCATTTTGGTTGATTATCAGCCGGTCTGGAACGGCTCGGTTTAATTTTTCTCCATCGGCGCCGAACCCGGCTGTATCCGTTCTGATATAAACGCCGCTGTTTGCCATAAGATCAGCCCCGTCCGCGCCGGATACATAAAACATTTTTCCATTATTGAACTTTCCTTCGTAAATAATATTATAGCTTGATAATGTTATGTATTTTGTGGAGACATCAATTTCATCCGGCTGCAAGTTGTTATTTATAATGACCGCATATCTGGCGATAGTGTCCGCATGGCTCATGTGCTGGGTTTTGACGAGCAGCCCTTTTGAGCCGCCGGTCAGCGCTTGGTCAAGTCTAACTTTTGCTTTGTTCGCGTCATCTGCTCCTCTGGCGTTTTTCCCGCCGGCATAGTTTAAGATTACAGAAGTCCACGCCGGCAATTGGTCAGGGTCATTGATGACGATTTCTTCGCCATTATATGACGATACGGCATCATTCGCGCCCGATTCTTCGAATTTCTGAACATCTCCGGCAGGGACGACGAACGCGTCGTCGCTCTGCGGGTTGTCATTTTCCGCCAATGGCACAGCGCCGTAATCTTTGGCGTATTTCTCATAAGTTAGCGGCACCCGGCCGTCCGGCACGACGGCATGGCTTGCATCCGAAGATTTTGTCGCGCCGGTCTTTGACCAGTCGACGGACACATTGTCGCTTTGTTTGTTTTTCCATGCGCCAAAGACGCGCAGCCGGTCCAGATTCGCGGCATTCACGGACAGATTGCGGATAACGCGAATCTGATAGAACTTCGTCGAATCTGATGTTCGGGCGAGCATTGGATCCAATTCCGCGACATTTGCGATATTCAGGCGGATTGTATCGTTTTGGCTTGACTTTTCCGACCCTGGCGGCAAGTCATTGCCATCATTCTTGGAACAGGATTGAATTATGGACATCGCCGCAATCATGCCTATGGCGCCGCAATGTTTTGCAAGAAAAGCGATATGCTTAAAATTAAAGTTTTTCATAAGCTGCCTTTTGATTGAATTGTTGAAATTTCGATATGTTGAAAAAGGTTTTGCCCGCAAGAAAAACCTTCCTTTTAAATGTACAATAACGATAAAGACAAATGTTGCGGAAATCCGGGGATTTTGAAGAAAAGAAAAACGCTAAAAAAAAGGAACCTTTGGATTAGGCATAGTTTTTTACGCCTATGCCGTTGATATTATATTATTTTAAAGCAAAAATCAATAAAAAAATAATTCGGCGGGTTTAAAAGGGGCGATTTTTTTGGCGCCCCTGTTTTTTCTAAGCTTTTTTTACAATCTTGAACCCGTCTTTGGCGTCTTCCACATTCCAGCCGGCGGCGTCGATTTGAGCGCGAATTTCATCCGCCCTGCCCCAATTTTTGGCGGCCTTGGCCGCAGCGCGTTCTTCCGCCAGTTTTTTTATATCTTCCGGCGCCGGCAATGATTCCAAATCCAGCATTTTTTGCGCGCGGTCGATAAATTGCAGCCCCAGCAGGCGGTCGACAAACTCAAACAGCGCGATTTTCGTCGCGGCATTTGCGGCCGCATCTTTCAGCAATTCTTGAACCAAGACCAAAGCTTCGGCGGTTTTCAGATTATCAGAGACCGCCCCCAGGATTTTGAAATGCCAGGCTTTGAATTGCTCATGGCTGACAGAACCTACGCCGCCGTTCGACGGCGCTTTCTCGCGCGCGGAGAATAATTCCGCGACTTTGCGAACTATGTTTTTATAGCCGGCCGCGGCGGAATCCAAAGCTTCAAATGAAAATATCTGTTGCGACTGGTAATGCCCCATCAGCAGCAAATATCTGTATGTCATCGGGTCATACCCATGTTCTTTCAATACTTTCAGCGTCAGAAATTCACCGTCCGACTTGCTCATTTTAACACCGGTCTTTTCAATTAAGAATTCATTATGAACCCAATAATTTACCCAAGGCTTTCCGACAATAGGCTCAATTTGCGCTATTTCATTCGTGTGATGAACGCGAGAAAGATCTGTCGCGCCGGTATGAATATCAAAATGAGCCCCTAAAAGCGCCATGCTCATCGCGCTGCATTCTATGTGCCACCCCGGGAATCCGACACCCCACGGGCTGTCCCATTCCATCTGCCGCTTTTTGTCTTTTGGCGAAAATTTCCAAAGCGCGAAATCATAAGGATTGCGTTTTTCGTCATTAAATTCGACGCGCGCGCCGGCGCGGCTGCCGGACAAACTGCCGCCTGTCAATGCGCCGTATCCCGCAAACTTGCCGGTATCGTAATAGATTCCGTCATTAGGAATTTCATAGGTATAGCCCAGTTCTTCCAATTTTTTCACCAGCGCGATTTGCTCTGCGATGTATTCCGTTGCTTTCGGTCTGTGAGTGGGCTCTAAAAAATTCATATCCGCGCTGTCGCGCAGAAATTCATCGGTATAGAATTTTGCGATATCCCAAACAGATTTGTTATCGCGCGCCGCGCCTTTTTCCATTTTATCTTCGCCGCTGTCGTCGTCATCGCTGGTTAAATGCCCGACGTCAGTGAAATTCATAACATTGTTTACTTCATATCCGTTTTCAAGAAACATTCTTTTTAATATATCGGCCAGAAAAGCCGCGCGCAGATTTCCCAAATGCGCGAAATGATAAACCGTCGGGCCGCATGAATAGAAACTGACCCGCCCCGGAACCAGGGGCTTGAATTCTTCCAGTTTTCTGGACATCGTGTTGTATAATCTGATAGTCATAATCAACCTTTTTATTTGAAACTTAGCATGAATTTAAAGAGGCGGACAAGTCAAAAGACCGCCAAAAGCAGGAATTTAACAGCAACAGTAAATATTAATATTGAACAAGCGCATGCCTGAACTATACAATATTGCGTCCGGCAAGTCAATGTTTTCTTAGCCGGCCCCGCGCCGGGGGCAATTCGACTTTCTGCCATACGACTTTAAGTTCTGGCTTTATTTTCCAAATAATCTGTCAGTTTTGCAAAAAATATCTTTGCGTTTTGCAATGCGCCGCGCCGCCAGCCGATATCGGACGGATACCAGCTTTCCGTCAAATTCCGCCGCGTTATGCTATTGATTTCGCCATAGTTCAGCAAATCATACCTGGCGTCGCCCATATCCATGCGCTTTAAAACTTGCGAGCGAATCGGCCACTGTCCCGTTCCGATTTCCAAATCCGCAGTATAAATCGGAATATTCTTATCCGCATAGCGCAATTCCAAGCAATCCACCAAGTCGCCCAGCAAACTGGGTGAATAGACGGCATTTTCATCCGCCGCTATCTGCAAGCTGTCTTGAAATATTTCTTTAAACTTCACGGTGTTCGGGTGGTCGCTCGGGTGCGATACCTGCAAGCATAATGTGGCCGCGCCCATTTTCTTATAAAATCGCCCCAGCCCCGTATGCAGCCCGATGGAAATCAAGGACTTTGCGTCTTGCATTATTTCATCGTAAATATGCATTGTCATTTTGTTTTCGGGCATATCGGTGGCGCCTCCGTACGCCAGGCCATATGGCTCGCCATACTGTCCGCGCATTATCGAATCCCAAACCCCGTCATGCAAATGATTCCGGCGAAATTCAAGCAATTTATGCATTTTGGTCTTTTCGCCTTTGCGGACATGCGGCATGGACAGCAATATTTTATGCGCCTGCCCGTATTTGTCGTTTTTCGGCAAATTGCTCGGATTTGAGAAATCAATGCCGAAATTGCGATTCAGATCCACCAAGCCCCCGTCAGGATCCGGCACTTCGCGCATTCGGTTCTCCATGCCCCACCCGTTGATGACATGAATCAGAACCAAGGTATACTTCTTTAAAAATTCTGCGGAAAGCTTGGGCGCGACTTCCGACAAAAATAAAGACTGCGCCGCGCTGCCAAAAAATCCCTCTATCCCGTGAACGCCGGAATTTATAACTATTTTGTCAAGTCCGGAGCCAATTGAAACCCATGGGATGTCAAATTTGGAGTCATCGGATACAGTGAATTTCAAATTGCCAAAAACCAAGGCTTTTCTGACGAACTTCTCCGTTGCATCGCTCCAATTCAATGAATAATAATTCTGCCGCATAAAAGTCATCGCCTATTGTAAGAAAATGATTTGCACTAAAAATTGTATATATACAGAATGCTTTTGCAACAAGAATTTGCCATTCGGCGACATCTTGCCAAAAAAACTTGCATTTTTAAATTATTTGCTATATTATGGCAGAGCCTTTGCGGGCGGGCGCAACGGCGATCAGACTAATCCCGCAAGACCTTGCTTTATATTGCAATGGCAAGCCTTTATGAAAATTTTTATGAAAGATTTATCCAAAGGTTTATTCAACCCGGTGTCTGGCGAAGATTTTGTCCAGATGTTTGATCAAAATTACGGCTCTCAGGAAACATTGCAGGGCTATGCCACCAAAGGAACCGTCAAGGACATTCGCGGCGATTTTGCAATGGTCGATGTAGGCTTGAAATCCGAAGGCCGCGTCCCGTTGAAAGAATTCGGCGCATCCGTTCCAAAAGTCGGCGAAATCATAGATGTCTTTATTGAGAGATACGAATCCCGCGAAGGTACCGCTGTTTTGTCTTATTCCAAGGCGCGCGCGGAAAAAGCATGGAAAGACTTGGAAAAAATGGTCGCCGACGGCGTCGATCCGGTCGGAACCATCATAGATGTCGTTCGCGGCGGATATACCGTCGATATCAACGGAGTGTTTGCCTTTATGCCGTCCAGCCAGGTGGACAATCGTCCGATTCGCGACGCCAAATCCCTGATTGGGTTGAAAGACAAGTTCCGCATTCTGAAAATGGACGCCCTGCGCACAAACGCCATCGTATCCCGCCGCGCGATTCAGTCCGATTCCATCGCCGCCGCGCAGAAAGAGGCTATGAAGAGCATAGAATTGGGCGCGATTATCGAAGGCACGGTTAAAAATATCACGGATTATGGCGTATTCATCGACCTGGGCGGAATAGACGGCTTGCTGCATGTCACAGATTTGTCATGGAAGCGCGTGAACCACCCGCGCGAGCTGGTTCATGTCGGCCAGAAACTGAAAGTGAAAGTCATACAGTTCGACCCTGAAACGCATCGAATTTCTCTGGGCGCCAAGCAATTGGGCGAAGACCCGTGGGACATGGCTTCGCGCGCATTCAATGTCGGCGACACCCTTGGCGGAAAAGTTTCGTCTTTGACCGACTACGGCGCCTTTATCGATTTGGGCAACAATATCGAAGGGCTGGTTCACATGTCCGAACTGTCTTGGACAAACAAAAACATACACCCCGCCAAAGTGCTGCAAATCGGCCAGGATGTCAATGTCGTTGTTCTGGGAATCGACCAGGACAAGCGCCGCATATCGCTGGGATACAAACAATTGCAGGAAAATCCGTGGAAGCAATTCGCCGAAACGCATAATGTCGGCGACATTATCACCGGGCCAATTAAAAACACCACCGAGTTCGGTTTGTTTGTCGCGCTGACGCCGGAATTGGACGGAATGGTTCATATTTCAGATTTGTCTTGGGACAAGCTTGATGAAGAAGAGTTAAAGAAGTTTGTCCGCGGCCAGGAAATCACCGCAAAGATTCTGGATATAAATCCTGAAAAGGAACGCGTGACATTGGGCATAAAGCAGATAACCAAAGGCGCGGACAACCATGCCGCTTCCGTCAGAAAAGGCGCCGTGGTTCTGGGCACAGTATCCGAGATTACGCCGGACGAGCTGATTTTGACCCTGCCCGGAGATGCGAAAGGCGTCATTTATCGCACCGACCTGTCGCGCGAAAAGGACGAGCAGAAAACAGAAAAATACCATGTTGGCGACAAGCTGGAAGCTTCCGTAGTGTCCTCAGACGGGAATATTATAAAGCTGTCTGTTCGGGCTTTGCATGCCGCGCTTGAAAAGCAGGCTGTGAAAAATTACTCCAACCAGGCCGACAGCGGCTCTGTTCTGGGCGATATTCTGGGCGCCGCCATAGAAAAAAGCAAAAAATAAAAACGCGGGGATATTCCCGCGTTTTTTTATTATTCGCAGATAATCAAAAATATCTGTGCAATTCGGCTCCGTGTTTGGACAGCCATAATTTCGCGCGGCCGACGCCGTCCCCGTAAAGCTCCGCAACTGTTGCCCAAAAACTGGGCGAATGATTCATGTGCTTTCTATGCGCCAGCTCGTGCATTACGACATATCGCATGACATGAAGCGGCGCAAAAGCCAGCCGCCAGGAAAACGACATCGCGCCGCTGGCGGAACAGCTGCCCCAGCGGCTGGAAGTATCGCGAATCGCGATTTTTTTCGGGCGAAAATCCGCCGGCGCGTTTTTTATGATTTCTTTCAGTTCCGTCAAAAACTCCCGCTTTATGAAATCGCGGATTCTCCGCTCCATCATTTCCGGCGCGCCGCCTATGACAAGCACCGTGCGGGATTGCGGTTCGCCGCGCAGATAGAAATTAGATTTTTGCGCGATGTCTTGCCTGATTCGAACCTTTTGCCCCAAGAATTCTATTATATCGCCGTCTTTTATTTTCACCTTTTGCGGCGCGCGATTAAAAACACATTCTATCCAGCTTCGCTTTTGCTCTAAAAACCGCAGGGCGCCCGAAGTCGAGGCCAGCAGCGGCTTTGATATGCGGATTTCGCATTTTATTCCGGTTTTCGGGCGCAAAGTTATATTGCGCAGCCGGCTGCGCGAGCTTATTATCACCGGAATGGGCTTGCCTTGGGAAGTTGTGAAAACATAGTTTGCCATTTGTTTTATCCAGTGGTTATTCGCGGCGAATTATCAGAGATTTTTCAAAATTTGGCAATAGGAAAATGCCGGGTCAAGCAGATGAATAAAAAACGCCCTTTCGGGCGTTTTTGCAGATAAACGATAAGCCGGATTCTGTTCCATGAAACCATGGCGAGCATAATCAATCTGCGCAATGTGTCGCCACAAAGCGTCAAGCCTTCTACCCGTTCTCAATCAGGGACCAGATGTAGAGAACCTATTTGAAGTTGCTGCACATAGAGATTGCCCGTTTCACCCCGCCATTTCTGGCGGAATCGTCTCTGTTGCTCTAATCGTCGGGTCGCCCCGCGCGGTAATTAGCCGCTATGCCGTCCCTTGCAGTCCGGACTTTCCTCTATCCCGCGCAACTTGCGTTGCACGGGACAGCTATGCTCTGTCCATCTGCACTGGCCAGTTTACCATCGCTCGCATTAAATTCAATCTTTTTATTGATTTTCTGCAAAATATTATTTCTGCTTGCAAATATTTCTTCTCTTGTATTAAGATATAATAATCGTTGTGTAAATTGTTCTAAACCATTCTTTGGATAGATATAGTTGCAGGATTCAAATGTCGCAGAAATCAGGGATTTTAAAAAATAAAACTATGCCTAATCTAAACCACCCTTTATTTTCGGCTGTTTTTTGTTTTTAAAAATCCCTGATTTCTGCGACATTTGAACCCCCCGATATGCCTAATCCAAAGGGTGGTTTGTTATCTTCATTATATGGCCGCCTCACGATTTTTTCACTTATGTTTTTGTTTGCTTTGCACAGTCTGCCCGCTTTTGCCGCAAGTTATGAATGTCCGGCATATAAAAAATATACTTCCTGCGCGGCGGGATATTACATGACCCGGAGCAGCCTCACCAATGCTTGCTATACCACGCCGGTTGCGGGCAACGCATGCCTGCCCTGCTCCGCTTACGGCGCCGGCTACACCTGTGCCGGCGGAACCGCTTGTCCGGGAATGATATCAAAAACACTCACAATAACTTATGATTTAAATGGCGGCTTTGGCACGGTTAACTCGACAATCTGCACGGTTAATGTTCTGTGTTATATTGAGACTGGCGATACGATAGATTTTTTTAATCCCGGTCATATTCTTATCGGCTGGAACACCAATCCAAGAGGCATAGGAGAATCATATAAAGAAAGCGGAACTTTTAGCGAATCAATAACATTGTATGCGATGTGGACTGCTTGCGAACCCGGAACATACAAATTCAAAGAGAAAGCTAATGCAAAATGTAATCTGTGCGACCCCAATTACTATTGTCCAGACTCAGGCACTTTGAGACCATATCCATGCGAGGATTTGGCGAATGGTTTTTATCCATATTCCAAATCTGGCGCCGAATCTGAGAATGAATGCTATACAAATATTCCAGGGGGCAGCTATTTGTATCCCAGTGGTGCATCCACTTTAAGTTATTGCACACGCGGAACATACAAGAGAGCTCATTCCGTTTATTACGGTGACACATCAGAATGCGATGCATGTCCGGCAGGCACAACTTCACCGTTGAGGGCTGATGAAGACGGTGATTGCGGAAGAGTCCTGCATTATGGCGACAATAGTCTGATTTTGCGTAGCTCAAAGAAAACAAATCCTTCTTTGTCCGTAAAAGTCGGACAGACGACTTATTACGGTAATATGATTACTAATAAATATAATGACGCATACTGCCCCAGTGATCTTATAATTAATTTAAACGAAACTAATTATTATGTAAATGACGAAGAGTTTTGTTATTAAAAAACTGGAAAGTATATAAAAACATGCTTGCCTGTTCAAATCATGTTATTTTTCATGCCCTGCTTTTTGGCCGCGTTCAGCGCCGCGCGCAGGGATTGTTCCGCCAAACCGCGAATCTTTTGCGAAAATGTGCGCATATTCATTGAATCCGCGAACGAATCCCCGAAAATCTGCGCAATATATTCAATCTGTGTCGGCGAGATTATGAAAATATCGCTGGAAATCTCAGATGGTTGAAGTTTTTGTATATTGTCTTTCATGATTTTTGCATTCTCGCGCATATTATATCATAAAGTATCTTGACCGCAACTATCAAAATGGTATATATTTCCAAGATACCGAAGGAAAAAAAATGCTAACAAAAGTTCTTGGAAAAATTCTTGGGTCTGCAAATGACAGAATTGTAAAATCTTACGACAAAACGGTTTCTTTGATAAATGATTTGGAGCCTAAATATCACGCGATGACGGATGAGGAGCTGCGCGCGCAAACCGCCGCGTTTCGCAGCCGCCTGGCCGCCGGCGAAAAGGAGCGCGACATTCTGCCCGACGCGTTCGCAGCGGTGCGCGAAGCCTCGATCCGCACAATCGGACTGCGCCATTTCAATGTGCAGATGATCGGCGGAATGGTTCTTAACAGCGGCCAGATTGCAGAGATGAAAACCGGCGAAGGCAAAACCTTGGTCGCGACTTTGGCTCTATATTTGAAAGCCTTGCATGGCAAGGGCGCGCACCTGATCACCGTCAATGACTATCTGGCGGCGCGCGATGCCGACTGGATGGGCAAGATATACCGGTTTCTGGGAATGTCTGTCGCCGTGATTCAGCATGACATGCCCGACGACCAGCGGCGCGCGGCATACGCCAGCGACATTACTTATGTGACCAATTCCGAGCTTGGGTTCGATTATCTGCGCGACAATATGAAATTCACCAAAGAACAGCAAGTCCTGCGCCCTCTGTTCTATGCCATCGTCGACGAGGTGGACAGCATTCTGATTGACGAAGCTCGCACTCCGCTGATTATTTCCGGCCAGGCCGAAGATACCAGCGAGCTTTATTCAAAGCTGGATTCGGTTGTCGCGCAGCTGGCGCCGGAAGACTATAAAAAAGATGAAAAAGACCGCCATGTGACCCTGACCGAGGCCGGCGCCGACACCGCCACGCGCTTGTTGAAGGAAAACGGGATGCTGTCCGGCGACAACCTTTACGCTTCGGAAAACGCCGCTTTGGTAATGCATATCCAGCAATCTTTGCTGGCGCATCATCTGTACCACAAGAATATAAACTATGTCGTGCGCAACGGCGAGATTCTTATTGTCGACGAATTCACCGGACGCGTCATGACCGGCCGCCGCTTTGGTAAGGGGCTGCACCAGGCCATCGAGGCCAAAGAGCATGTGGATGTCCAGCCTGAAAACCAGACTGTTTCGTCCATTTCTTATCAGAATTTGTTCCGGCTTTATCCGACATTGTCCGGCATGACCGGCACCGCAATGACCGAGGCCGCGGAATTTGAAGAAATATACAAGCTGCGCGTCGTGTCGATACCGACGAATCGCCCCGTGGCCAGAATCGACCACCATGATGAAATATACCGCAATAAAGAAGAAAAATTCGAGGCCATAGTCCAGCAGATTAAAGATTGCATAGACCGGCGGCAGCCCGTTCTGGTCGGAACCGTTTCAATTGAGAAATCGGAAGAGCTGGCCGCAATCGTCCGGCAAAAGCTGAATATAAAACCGGCAGTCCTGAACGCCAAACAGCATGAATCCGAAGCAAAAATCGTGTCCCAGGCCGGCGCGCCGGGCGCGGTCACCATCGCGACGAACATGGCCGGCCGCGGAACGGATATAAAATTGGGCGGAAACGCCGAAGAGCTTGTCAAAGAATTGGAAGAGCGAATGGCGAATGGCGAAGATTTTGACTTTGACGCTGAAAAGAAAAAGATTTATGACACAATCGAAGCAAATAAAAAACTGGTTCTTGATGCCGGCGGACTGTATGTGATAGGAACCGAGCGGCACGAATCCCGCCGCATAGACAACCAGCTGCGCGGCCGTTCCGGACGCCAGGGCGATCCGGGCGATTCCAAGTTCTTTCTGGCTTTGGACGACGATCTGATGCGAATCTTCGGCGCGGCCCGCCTGGACGGAATGCTGACGACATTGGGATTGAAAACCGGAGAGGCGATAATGCACCCTTGGATTACCAAGGCGCTGGAAAAAGCCCAGAAGCGCGTGGAAGCCCGCTATTTCGAATCTCGCAAAGAACTGCTGAAATACGACGATGTGATGAACGAGCAGCGCAGTGTAATCTACAAGCAGCGCGACGACTTGATGACATCGGAAGATTTAAAGCCGCTGGCCATGGAGCTGATCGGCGATGTCGTGGAGATAATCTGCGAAAACAATATACCGGAAAAAACCCGCTCGTCCGATTGGAACATCGCCGGCATCCACGATTCGATGATCAAGACATTCGCGCTGGACATAACCGATATTGAGCGCTGGAAGACCGACGGGGAAATCACCGAGCAAAAAGCATACGACAGCCTGCTGAATCTGGCGCGCGGCCGGTACGAGCACCAAGCGCAGCGCTATGGCCCGGAAATGATGCGGGACGCGCAGCGCCAGATGATGCTGGGCGCGCTGGACGCCGTGTGGAAAAAGCACTTGCAGCAAATGGATTATTTGCAGACCGGAATCGGGCTGCGCGGCTATGCGCAGAAAAACCCGCTGTACGAATACAAAAAGGAGGCCTTGGAGCTTTTCCGCAGCACCATCAACAACTTTAAGATAATGTCGATTTCTTATATATGCCGCATGGAGCTGACGCAGGAAGATATCCGCGCGACCGAGCAAGAGCATGTTCAGCATGACGCAGAACTGAACCCGTCCACCGCCCAGGCTTCGCGCAACGCGCCATGCCCCTGCGGTTCCGGCCTGAAATACAAGCACTGCTGCGGGAAATTAAAATGACCAAGATTGTGTTGCCGGGCGGTAAAAGCATCGGAAAATCAAGGAAGAAATAATGGCCGGATTCGTTCATCTTCGCGTGCATTCCAAGTTTTCAATCGGCTGCGGAACCTTAAAAATAAATGAAATTCCGAAACTCTGCGCTGAATTTGGCATGCCGGCATGCGCTTTGACGGATACGAACCTGATGTCGGGCGCCGCCGAATTTTCCGACCTGATGCCGCAAAGCGGGATTCAGCCAATCATAGGCTGCGAAATATCGCTGAATCATCATAAGGTCGATCCAAAGATTCTGCGCATCGAATCCCTTTCCAAAATCGTCCTGCTGGCGCAGAATCAGGAGGGATATCTGAATCTGTGCGAGCTGAGCCGCATAATGTACATGCGCGGCGACAACAATCATCTGGGCAGCTATATCGCAATGGACGAGCTGCGCGCGCACGGCGGCGGCTTGATTTGCTTGTCTGGCGCGCATGTCGGGCCGCTGGGCATGTCGGTCTTGAATGTTTTGGACGACTTGGCAAAAAGCCAGGCCGCCGAGTTTTTGGATATTTTCGGCGACAGGTTTTATATTGAAATCCAGCGGCACGGACTTGAAGCGGAAATAAAAACCGAACCGGAGTTTCTAAAAATCGCGCAAGAGCTGAATATTCCGATTGTCGCGACCAACGATGTCTGTTTCGCCAGTCCTGAAAACTATGAATCTTCGGATGCGCTGAACTGCGTTCTGGCGCAGACAAAAGTGATAGACCCCGATCGCGTTCGCAAGTCTTCCGAACAGTATTTCAAGTCGCCCGATGAAATGGCCGAACTATTTTCCGATTTGCCGGAAGCTTTGGAAAACACGGAAAACATCGCCCGTCGATGCGCCTTTATGGTCAATGTCAAAGAAAAGCCACTGCTGCCGCGCTTTGCCGCCAGTCTGGAAGAAGAGTGCCGCATGCTGCGCGAAAAGACGACGGAAGGTTTGAAAAAGAGACTGGATGTCGAAAATTCGAAATCGGCGGCCGGCGGCCAAATCTCTGAATTGGAATTTCCGATATCGAAATATTACGACCAGGCTGAATTTGAGCTTGATACAATCATAAAAATGGGATTCCCCGGGTATTTTCTGATAGTCGCCGACTATATAGAATGGTGCCGCAAGAACGATATTTTGGTCGGCCCCGGACGCGGTTCCGGCGCGGGCTCCATCGTCGCGTGGTCGCTGGGGATAACCAATATCAATCCGCTGAAATACGGATTGCTGTTTGAAAGATTTCTGAATCCCGATCGAATTTCCATGCCTGATTTCGATGTGGATTTCGAGCCAGGCGGCATCGAGCGCGTTTTTAACTATATCGGGGAAAGATACGGCCGCGATTTCGTATGCCGCATAATCACCTTTGGCAGCTTGCAGGCCCGCGGCGTGATACGCGACATCGGCCGCGTTTACGGCATGCCTTATTCCAAGTCCGACAGGTTGTCCAAGCTGATTCCGATGGATACGAAATCTCTGGCGGCCGCGGTGAGTGATTCCAATGAAATCCAAGGAATGCTGGACGCAGATCCCGATATGGGGAAAATCGTCGGAATCGCGATAGAGCTGGAAGGCGGCCTGCGCAACCTGGGGCAGCACGCATGCGGCGTGGTCATCGGCGATCGGCCCACGACCCATATTGCGCCGGTTTACCGCGATCCCGGCAATGCTCTGCCATCATCGCAATTCGACCAGCATTATCTGGAAGCGACCGGCCTCATCAAGTTTGATTTTCTGGGATTGGAAACCCTGGCTGTTTTGAAGTATGCGGCAAAACTGGTGCAGCAGACTCGCGGAATAAACATAGACCTTGATAAAATTCCGACAGACGACCCGATTACCATGAAGCTGTTTCAGGCCGGATTGACCGAAGGCATATTCCAATTTGATGGCGCTTTCGCCCAGCAGACTTTGCGCCGCATGAAGCCGACCAGCTTTTTGGAAATTTCGGCCCTTAACGCGCTGAACCGGCCAGGCCCCATCGCATTTATTCCTCAATTCATAGCCAGAATGCATAACGAGGAAAAAATTGAATTCGTTCATCCGGCGGCCGAGCCGATATTGCGGGAAACATACGGAATCATCGTGTACCAGGAACAGGTCATGCAGCTGACGCGCGTTCTGGCCGGATTCACGCGCGGCGAATCCGACAATGTGCGCAAGGCCATGGGAAAGAAAATCGCCAAGATGATGGACGAGCTGGAAGTCAAGTTCATCGAAGGCTGCGCGCGCGAGAAGACTTTGGACGCGGCCGCCGCGAAAAATTTGTGGGAAAAATTCAAAGAGTTCGCAAAATACGCGTTTAACAAATCCCACGCGATCGCCTATTCGATAATCGCGAACCAATGCGCGTATCTGAAAGCGCACTACACGGCGGAATTTCTGGCCGCGTCGATGTCCAGCAATTTGAACAACACCGAACAGCTGTCCGTATTCTTTGACGACGCGAAATCGAACTTCAATATAACAGTAGCGCCGCCGGACATAAACGAAAGCGAATCCCTGTTCACGGTGCGCGATGGAAAAATCATTTACGGCCTGGCCGCTATAAAGGGCCTCGGAGTTTCGGCGACCGACGCGATTATTGCAGAGCGAAACGAGCGCGGAAAATTCAAGAACTTGACGGACTTTGCAAAAAGATGCGCGACAGTAATCAATAAAAGAATATTGGAAGCTTTCGCAAAGGTCGGCGTGCTGGACTCGTTAGAGCCGAATCGCGCGCGGATATTCATGAATGCGGATTCGATTTTGTCCTATGCGTCCAAATCCAAGGATTCCGCAAATTCCTTGTCTTTGTTCGCGAATACGGTCGAAGACGATGTGTCGGAAAACCGCCTGCTGAAAAATCTGCCGAAAACCGCGCCATGGACATTCGATGAAAGGCTGGGGAACGAGCTGTCCGCGCTGGGCTTTTACATGTCGGCGCACCCGCTGGATCAGTATAAGAATCTGATCGCGCGCGTCGGACTGACGACCAGCGCCGCATTAGCTCAAAAAGGCGATCGCCTGCCCGTTCAGATCGCCGCGAATGTGAATTCTTATTCGCGCCGCCGCACCAAGACCGGCAAAGACATGATAAGCATAAGCGCATCGGACAGCTTTGGAAATATAGATGCGGTTGCGTTCAACGGCAGCGCGGCGGAATTTGCAAAAACTCTGTCGGGGCACAATGTGGTTCTTATTTCCGGAAAAACAAGCAACCGCGACGACCGCGTTTCGGTGTTTGTGGATTCCATAATTCCGCTGGACGAATGGGTTGCAAAAGTCGCAAGAAAACTCATTTTGGAAATTAAGAATAAATCTGTTTTGCCGGATGTCAAGAAAGCATTGGATTCGCTGCCGGCCGGCCAGACCAAGATTATTCTGAACTTGAATAGCGACGGCAAAGTCGCATCATTGGCTTTGTCCAGATCGATTGAGCTGGCGCCCGCAACCCCAAATGACTTGGCTGCGTTGGGAATAAAATTAAATATTGAATAAGCCGCGCCGCCAGGCCAAAGTCTTTTAACCAAACATCTCCCCGAAAAGCTAGGGTCGCTTGCGTGCGCAAGCTCCCAGCTTTTCTCCCCTCTTTATCAAGAGGGGCT
>JAITJD010000021.1 GCA_031279085.1 Rickettsiales bacterium
ATCGTTTGCATTCCTTGCAGTTATATCGTTGTATATTGTTAAACTTGCCTGATTTTACAAAATGTTTAGACCCGCAGTGAACACATTGCATGAGAACCTCCTTTGTTATTGAGATATTGTAGTATACCATAAATACTCAACCCGTGTCAACATAATGTGAGCAGTCTGTTTATCAAGGGGGACAAAGCCAAGCTTGGGTCATGCCCCTCTTGATTAATCCTCGGGCGGGCTACTGCGACTGCCATGGCTGGTCGTTCATAATCAGATAGTACAGCGCGGCATCATCATCGCCAGGGTTGCGGATTATCGGGCGCACGACAAACATATCGACAGAACAAGCGGCGCCTTTTTCATCTTGAATTTCTTCCAAGTCCTGATGAAATTTTTCCGCAAAGTCCATCGCCTGCAAGTAAGCCGCGTCATCATCGGCCGGATTGACCGAATCGCCGTACCACATCAGCCACATGCCGTGGTTCACTACATTATCCTGGCCCTGCAAATCATCGGCAGACAACAAACACAAAGGCTCAAAATTAACATTGTTGGTGAATTCGCCGGTGCTGGTTTCAGTATAATCGTACATATCGCCGATAAAATTCAGCGCGCTGTATATTATTCCCGTATTGCGGGTAAACTTTGCCAGCATTCCGCCCGCCCGCAAGGTCGAATGAAACAGCCAATTGCGCAATTTGCCGGATTTCATGCCAGATCGGGCGAGTCTCGCGGCCTTGCCGATTGTCCGGTTCCCGCCGTTTATCGCCCTCAGCGATCTGATAATAGCCCCGCTTTTTCTCCAAGACCGCGCAATCACATTTCCGCGCTGAGGCATTTTCCATGCTTTCATCGCGTGCCGCAAATCTTGGACTTTCTTCAGCGCGCCCAATTCCTGGTTGTATTTTTTGACATCGTCCAGCTTTTCCATCTCTTTCCGAGATTTGTTCAAAGTTTCCAATTCTTTTTCATATTTTTTTATATCCGCGCCGCTGTTCAGCAATCTTTGCCCGTCTTTCAGGCTGCTCAGCTGGCGCTCGGCATTCAAAGTGCTTTTGCCCGCGCTTTTCAAAGCGCTGATTTCGTTTTCCAACTTTCTTATGTCGCCGGCAATGTCTGCGGATTTTTCTGCCGCTCTGATTGCTTTTATGGCATCGTCCGTTTTTGTCGCGCCGCGCAGAACTTTTTCGTAATCTTTGACTTTGTCCAGCTTGCGCAGCGCGCCGATGGATTTCAGCAAGCCCCTTGTGGCATTGGCCGCGCGCGCGCCTTTGAAGCCCGCCAGGATAACTTGTCCGCCGCCGACGGTGGCGACTGTGATGGCGACATCCAAGGCGATTTCGGCCCAAGTAATCCATTGCAGGTTGACATTGCCGGCGACATAATAATCGTTGCTGTCGTCTTCCATGCTAACCGACTTATGCGCGGCAAGGTTTATGATATAGTTGTCATTGGCCAAGGCGCTTTTGCTGGTGCAGAACATTCCTTTGGGATAAAACTTGTCAATATTTTGCTTCAGATACTTTAACGAAATCACATTGTTTTTATCTTCGCCGATAAATTCGTCCAAAGTTCCAGACTGCACGACCAAAATTCCATACCAAGCGGGATCGGTGTTGGTCCAAACAGTCGGGTCATCAATGGCGCCGATTTTCGGGCTGGGGTTTGTTTCCGGCAAAGACCGCTTGTTCGCGATTATCATTCTTTGTTTCATGACTTTCGGCTGAGTCGCGTAATTCACCACGATTCGGCGGCCGCTCGCAAAAGTATATTCAATCGGCATGAAACTTATCGTATCTTCATCGTCAGACTTCGCGATTTCGGGACAAGCCAGAGCTTTTTTAATATTTTCAGGCGATTGGAAATTTTTATAAATCCATCCTTGGATAATGTATTCGGGATCCGATTCGTTGACTTCGGCGACAGTCGCGGCCAGCGCGTCTGAAAAAACGCGGGATGCGCATTCGGTTTGATTCGGGGGTTTATATGAAATTTCTTCCGCTGTTATGAAAGTATCCGATTCGGCGGCGGCGGCATCAGGCGCATCAACATCTGCGGACATCGCCGCCGGAATAAATAATAAAAGAAAAATGCCCGCCAGATATTTTTTCATTCTCTCTCCGCTGCCGACCAATTATATCATGAATGAATCGCGATAAAAGAATATGAATTCTTTTGACTTTATTATTTTACACATTCTCTTCTGATTGCCTGCACTCGCGCTTCCAGCTGTGCGATCAGACTATCTATCGACTGGTCTAGCTGGCTTGGCTGGCCCGGCTGGCCTGGAACCGGACTGGCGCTACTTATGCATCTGGCGCCGCTGCGCGTCCATCCATCCCGACATTCCCACATCCAGCATAACTCACCGCTGTGATATAAAATTTCATCCGCTGTCGTTTTTGGGGAACCGCTTAGCTCTGTCTTGCGGTTCCATGGTATCTGCGCAACCGCATATATAGCCTCCGTGCCTTTCTCTGGTACATCCCATCCCTCACAATATTTTACCTTGCATTCTTTACTCCAATCGTCGTCTTTAAGAATACTATTTCCTGTCGAAGAACCGCCGTTCAAGCATGTTCTGATACCTGGATTATTTTTGTCTCCGCATGTCATATCGCCGCCGATATCAACCCAACGTTGTCCTTTGTTATATTGCGTATGACAGCATGTAAATACGCTGCTGCCATTCGCATTTGCGATAAAAGGATCACGCGCGCAATCTGTTTCTGAAAACATCTGGCTGCCTGCGGTCAATGCACCCATAACTGTTGTTGCGGCAACAGTAACACCAAAAGCCACCTGGCCATACACAGGAATTGCATTAAGCATCGTGCCAACGCCCGCGCCGGTGGCTGCGCCGCTTAATGCGCCGGACAAAACATTTCCCCACCCGTGTTCTTCATTGCCTTTTGTGGATTCAACAACGCCGATAACGCCGCCGACAGCCATCAGTCCTCCGCCTACTTTCGCCATTGTGGATGCACCGCCCAAGCTTGCGCCGGCAACCTGACCGGAACGTAAGTTTGCGTTTGCGCCTTGAACTGCGCGCGCGCCGCGCCATGTTTGCTTTATATTGGTTGACGCCGGCGTTCCGGAGGTGGCCGGAATCGCCGGTGTTCCAGGTATTGCGGGAGTATTCTGACCACTGATAGGCGCCTGACTGGCAATTGCGCCATTCAAGCTGGTTCCATTTTGCCTGACGGCGCCGGCGCTGTATCGCCAGTCGCCCGGATTACCATTTGTACCCGGACGATAAGTAACCGGCTGGCCATTTACAGTCCCTGTTGTAACACCGCTTACGGTTTTGACATTAGAAACCGTTGTGAAATTTGTACCCGGGGTTCCGGGAACGGCGGGTATTGCCGGTGTTCCGGCGACCGCGGCTGTCGCAGCCACGGGCGTTGCCGCCGCTGCCGCGGCTTTGGCACTTTTAGCCGCCATGATGATTGCCGCCACGGTGCCGGCCCCCGCAATGACAGATGTCATGCCTGTGCCGCCGGCAGAACCGGTATCGGCCAATGAAGAAGAACCGCCGGCGCCAGACCCACCAGCGGCACTAAGATAACAATCATTCAAAGAAATCCCTTTGGCCTTGCATTCCTTTAATTGACGCAAAGTTTCCTCTGCTATTTGCAATTCCTTTAATTTCTCAACGCATGAAGACTCGCCAGATTGCGTTCCGGCTGACGCGCATCTTTGATCGGTTTTGTATTTTTTGCAAAAAGCTTCCGGATCTTGAAAATACTCCAAATCGACCCTTGCTCTTTCCGCCGCCAGCTTTTGCTTAGCTTCCTCTGCTTCCCGCTCGTACTTTGTCAAGTCGCTTTCGACATTCAACGTCTGATAGGCGCAGTTCTTTATGCATGCCCGATGACAGTTGCGACCCTGGCTGTCGCATACAGGACCGTACACGGCCTTCCATGGCGCATAGCCTTCTTTAAGAACCTCCATCCTTTCCGTAAAAGGCAAATCCGCGAATGTCGCTGGCATGTCTGCATGCGCTAATTTCTCAGTGCCGGCCCCATTCTGTGATTGCAGTTCTTTCAGCTCTGCCGCGCGGTCTTTTATATCTCCAAACCATTCATCTCCGTGCCAACTCGGATTTGTTATCTCATACGGGTTTTCCATCTTGAATTCAGGCTTTGCCGCGTTGCTGCCGGGAATCACGGCATTTGGAAAACTTGCCGCGCCCTGCATTATGCCTTGATGACTTTCCACATATTCATTAAATGCGGCATCAATATATCCGGCGCATGCGCCGACATAATTATGGCCCTGCAACTGCGACAGCTGAACCATGATCGCGGGCTTTATGTCAACCAGCCTGGCACCCGCGCAATTGTTTTTCATCGCGCACTGCCGCGCCACCAGCTGCGCCGCGACAGACTGGCACTCCGCGGCGTTAAGAGCCGCCCCTTGCGCATAAACCGGCTGGGGCATTCTTTGATCGTACGGGCTGTTCGGATTCCAGAAAGGATTGGACGAATAGTTCTGAACATTCTGAATCAGCCCGTGCTGCGACAGCGGCTGCGTTGCGCGCGCGCCGGGGAAATCCACGGCGTTCGCCGCGCCCCCGATGACGGCGCAAAGCGCGGGACACAAAGTGTAAAATGCAAATTTTCTTTTCATTCTCTCTGGTGATTATATCAGAAACAACAAGCAGATTAAAGAAATAATTGAACCTGCGAAAAAGAACGGCGCGAACGGAATATATTTCTGCTTTTTCCAAATTCCCCAAATTATGCCCAGCGCGCATGATGCGGCGACGGCAATGGCCAGGCCGTTGGTTCCCAGCCATATCCCGCCCGCCGCCAGCAGCTTTATGTCCCCCATGCCGATAGGCGGAACAGAGCTCGCGCGGCGCTTTGCGAACTTTTCAAATATCCGGCCCAAGCCGGCGCCCAAGCCGTATCCCGCCGCTGCGGCTATGGCGGATTCTCCGGCGGAAGACACCCACGGAAAATACGAAACCACAATCATGCCGGCCAGCATGAACGGAAACAGGTAAACATCCGGTATAATTCGCCGGCGCCAATCAGCGGCCGACATCTTAAAAGCCAGCCAAGTGGACGCTGTCAGCAAAAAAACTAATAGGCAAGTCATCTTTCATCTCATGATTGATAATTAAAAAACGCCATCGGCGGGCAGTTTTTCCTTGCCCTTCGATTCGTAATCATGATACAATTATTTTCATAATCAACAAAAGGAAAATATAAATATGAGCAAAGGCTGGGACAACGCAACATTGAAAAAATTAAAAGCCCTGACTGCCAAGGGGCTTTCCACTGCCGAAATCGGCAAAAGAATCGGCATGTCAAAAAATGCCGTCGTCGGCAAATTAAACCGACTTGGCTGGAATTTAAAGGCCAGCAGTCCGGATGCGAAATCGCCAAAGTCCCGCGCTGAACAGCCTAAAACCGCGGCGTCAAAAAAAGAAGCCGCGCACGCAAAGAAAAAAAACGCGCCCGCAAAAGCTTCTGTTAAACATGCCGCCGCCGCAAAAAGCGCGCCCGCAAAGCCAAAGCCGGCGCCAAGCGCCGCCAAGTCGTCCAAAACAAACACGCGGAATTTGGCAATGCACCAGCGGATAATCCAGCATGCCTTGTCCATGGCCGGCTTGCGGCCTAATCAATGCCGCTGGCCGCACGGCGACCCGGATTCGGAAGACTTTCATTTTTGCGGCGCGCCGATTTTTGTAGGCAAGCCTTATTGTTATGAGCATTGCCGCCAGGCGTACCAGCTGGCGCCGCCAAAGAAAAAACAAAGTGTGTGAAGCTTGCGGAAAAGACTCTGCCGAAAGGAAAGCCGCGGATGAAGAACGAGAGAGAAAACAAATCATCAATAAATCTGTCAGCCAAGGACGGCATGCCAAAAATTTCTTTTGGAGCCGCCCCGTCCACGGACGGCGTCCTGGCGCAGGAAAACTATAATATCGCCGGAAATGATTTTTCGGCTTATTATGACGGCGCGCACAAGCTGGTCTTTGTCTTGGACAAAACTTTGGACGACAGAAAGCCGAACGTTATGCTGGTCATAAATTCGGTCGACGACCGAAAATGGGACGATATTCTGGCGCATGATTTCAACCTTGATTTGGAAACAATCCGCCCAAAGATTGACAACAAATATCAAAAGCTGGATATCGAATACGGCGGGCTTTCCGTTTACAGCAGGCTGGTCAGCGACTTCAATTCCGGCGCGGATTTGGCCGAAGCCTTAGAGGCGCTGTCTGATTTCAGAAATTCTTCCGTTCGACGCATTGCGGCGGAAAGACTGGACGCCGCCAACAAAGTAATCGCGAAATCAACCGAAACCATTTCCAAAACCGAAGAAACTTTGCGCGGCATGCAGGCTCAGTTGAAAAAATTGCGCGAAAAACTGGCGCGGCAGAAAAAAAGCGTCGGGAAAGAGCCTACTAAGCAATCCGCCGCCAAGATTCTGAAAACAGAATCTCAGATAGATTCTGCAAACGAAAAATCAAAGCGCGCGAAAAAACGAATTGCGAACGCTAAAAAAAGACTTGCCGCCGCCGTGGGCGACTCAGAAATAGCGCGCCACGTGCTGGATCAAAATGAAGCAAAACGCAATTCGTCGGATTCTTATGCAAATGAAGTTAATTTGCAGGACGCGCGCGGCGGCGAATCCGGTGGAGATGAAAAAACTTTGCCGGTCGGTTTGGCCGGAATATCAACAACAATTCCCGCGTCCGCCGCCGCTGATAATCAGAAAACTGAGTTTAAAGAAGAACCAAAGGCAGAAAATATGGCTGAAGAAGTAAAACCGTTGTTTGACCAGGATCCGGAAATTTTAGACGAAGAAATAGCATTCAAGCCGATTGAGTTCAATATTCCGCCACCACAGCCGGAATCAGAACCGGCGTTCGCTAAAATTACAGATGCCGCGCCCACACCGCCGCCGATTGTTTCGCCGGAACTGCGGGGGGCTTATAATAATTATCCTGCCGAACCGTCAGAACCTGAAGAAGCGCCCGTTTCAAGTCCGGTCAACGCAATTCGTCAGCCCGATCCGGCGGCAGCGCCGGAACCCGCGCCTCAACCGATGCAGACTTTAAGGCCTGCATCTCCTATCACGGGTCCAGGCGCGGCGGTGCCGATCGCCGACAGCGGGCGCAACCGGCCGACTGTAATTTATTATATAATGCTGGTTTTGCTGATTGCTCTGTCAATATTCACACTGTGGCTGTATCAAAAGAGCACCAATGTCGCCGTGCCTGAAATAACCGCAACCGTAAAGCCGGAAATTGTGCCCGAAGCGCCGGCTATCGCGCCAGAGCCTGCGCCAGTAGAAGCCGCGGAAAGTCCGTTTATCCAGGTTGAACCCGTTGAAACAGTCGTGCCGCCGGAACCGGAACAAGTCGAAGAAACGCCTGTATTTGTAGAACCTGAGCCAGAGAATTTAGAACCTCAAGTCCCTGTCCAGCCGGAAACGCCGGTTCAGGAACAGCCTGATTACGAAGATTCAGAGCCTACATATCAAGAAGTCGATATTGAGGTTGATGTCGCGCCGCCCGCTCCTGTTGGCAAAAATATCGCAAAACCAGCTTATGATGTTTCAGGCCAGCAAATGTTCGTAGCTGATGAAAATTACAAAACAGATAATCAAGATGACAGCGGCTATGACCAGGAATATAAAGAAGAATACGAAGAAGAGTATCACGAAGAATACCATGAAGAATATTATGACTGACAAACCGAATCAGAAAAAATTTCCCCGGGTATGTTTTTTTCATATTTAAAAAAATATCTTGCATTGCTTTGATTCTTTTGCTCAAATTAAAAGAAAAGGACAAAAAATGGCTGGCAGCATAAACAAAGTCATATTGGTTGGGAATATTGGTCAAGACCCGCAAGTCCGCGCAATGCAAAGCGGACAGAAAATTGTCAGTTTTTCTTTGGCTACCAGCGACCGGTGGCGCGACAAGCAATCGGGGGAGCAAAAAGAGCAAACCGAATGGCACCGCATCGTAATATTTAATCCGAACTTGATAGAAGTTGCGGAACGTATGCTGCAAAAGGGAACCAAGCTTTATATTGAAGGAACGTTGCGGACGCGCAAATGGCAGAACCAGCAAGGCGCGGATGTTTACACGACTGAGGTTGTGTTAAATCCGTTTTCTGGCCAGATGGTGATACTGGGCGGCGCCAAAGGCATTGACAACGCATCTTCTGGCGGCGGCGATTACAGCCCTGCGCCGCAGCCGCGCGAAGAAGTATCAGTTTCAGAAATCGGCGACGATATTCCGTTCTAATAAAAAGTTTCCAATTTTACAATTTAATTAAAGAGCCGCCCGGACGGGGTTCTTCAAGGATTCGCGATTTTTTTTATAAACTCTGTTCCGACCTACGCGGGAATCTCCCCAAAAAGCCGGGGCCGCTTGCTTGCGCAAGCTCCTTCTTTGTCCCCCTTTACCAAGGGGGACTAATCCAAGACCGAATTCTTGCGCCAAGTTTTGAACTTGGGACTTGCCCCTCTTGATAAAGAGGGGAGGTTTTCCGAGCAAGCTTGCTTGCCGGAAAAGCGGGGAGATTTTTGTTTGAGTAATAGAAGAATATTTCTTCTTCTTTTTTTGTTTATAATAGAAGATTATTTGTTTTTTTACTATTAAGAATAAATCCTTCGTATAAATCTAATACCAATCTTTAACCACAAATCCCCCAAGAGTTTCTAGGCTCGCTGCACTCGCCAATAAACTCTGTCCCCCTTTACCAAGGGGGACAAAGCCAGACCAAATTCTTGCGCAAGGGTGAGAACTTGGGGCGGCTGCGAGCCCGCGCCTCTTGGTACTAATCCGAGCTTGGGGTTAAGCCCCTCTTGGTAAAGAGGGGAGGTTTTCCGAGCAAGCTTGCTTGCCGGAAAAGCGGGGAGATTTCTGGTTGAAGGTTGTCATCAGGTTAAAGGTTGGCATTACTTTAAAGATTAACATCAAACTGAAAGCAAATTATAGAGCTTGATTTAATAATACACATTGTTCGGCAAGAAGAAAGGGCCGTTTTTATCCTTGAATATCGAGATCGGAAGAGCGTCGTGGAGGG
>JAITJD010000038.1 GCA_031279085.1 Rickettsiales bacterium
CTTGAAGAAGTATCTATAATCATAAAAGCTGGCGACCCTTGCACAGAAGGTTCGCTGATGACAAATGCAAGTGCCGGAAAGAGGGAGAAAAATAAAGATGGCGGACTGCCCTGCGTGCCCACCGCATGTGTTGATGGTTATAAGCTGGAAAGCGGAAAATGTATCGAATCGCAGGCCGAGGAAAAACCTGAAAATACCGAGAACCCGGGTAAACCAGAAACAATCGAAACGCCCCAGCCGGCCGGCAGCGAATGCGATAAAAAAACCGCCGGATATGAAATATTCGAGGGAAACTGCATCACGACAGCCCAAAAGGCGCAGATTGAGCGCCAGCGGGAAGAAGAACGCAAACAGCAAGCCAAGAACGCATTGCAGTCTCAAATAAGCAATCATGCCGCGACTATTTCTGGAATCAAGACGGCTCATTCCGGCGAAAAAGCATCCGTCTGGAAAAACAACGAGGGCAAGTTCAACACCACCCGATTGCTTTCTGATTCCATCGCCGGCGTTGCTTTGGGAACGGTCGGCGGTCTGGTTGTTAACAAAGTCGTAAAGAAAAACCAGCTGGAAAGCGGATTTGAAGACATCGGGTGTCATATCGGCTCTGAACGGGTGGCTGATTTCGACGACCAGTTTGAAGTCGACGGGGCGCTGGATCGCGCCGGATGTCTGGCTTATAACTCCGGCCGCGGCAATGTTTACGTCTGGGCATCGAAAAGCAGCGTCGGCACGAACTATTCCGGCATGGTGGAAGATGCGCAAAATCCGGACAACAACGGCTGCTATGTCAGAATTGACATAAAATCCGACAATGCGAAAATAAGTGTGGCCGATATCCAGCCGCGCTGGTTTATGGTCGGACAAGGCATAACATGCGGGTCTTGGACGAATAAAGACGCGCTGCGCGACCGGATACTGAAAAGCAAAAAGAGCGCGCGCACATGGGCTACGATCGGCGGCGCAGTCGGCGGCGCCGGAGTGGGCGTGGGCGCGATGGAGCTGTTTGGAAACAAGCTTATCGGCGGCAAAGTCCAGGGACAAAAGTCGCTGAGCGAGGAAGATTTGCTGTATTCGCAGATGTCGGAGTCCGAGCGCGCGCAGTATCAAGCCGCGAACAACGAATTGCGGCGCCTGTGCACGGAGCTGAAATCAGCCGGCGGCAGCGCGGCCGAGTGCAACTAGCAGGCCATTGACGCAATGATATGAAACAGGGTCATTTCGCAAAACTGTAATTCATCTTCAAATGATCCGGGTCGTATGTGCCGTTCAAAATCGCCAGAGTGTCTTCCACCAAGACCAATTCTTCATTCGTCGGTATCATGAATATCTTGATTTTGCTGTCGGCGGCGCTTATCTCGGTTTCGCCGGAACCTGTGAAAGTAAGAGCTGTTTTATTGACTTCTTTGTTCAATTTCAGCCCCAGGTGCTCCATGCCGGCGCAGATTTTCTCGCGCAGGATAAAATCATTCTCGCCGCCGCCGGCCGTGAATACCAGGGCGTCTAAGGGCTCTCCTATCGCGGCGATATACGCGCCGATAAACCGCTTGGCGCGCGCGGCCTCCATTTCCACGGCCAGCCGGCATTTGTCATTGTCGCCTATATGATTCTCTACATCGCGGCGGTCTGAATAGCATTCGGTAATGCCAAGAATTCCAGACTGTTTGTTCAGCGCTTCCAGTATCAGCTTGTCCGACAGCCCCAATTTCTCTTTTACATAAAAAGGCACGGACGGGTCCAAATCGCCGCAGCGCGTGCCCATCATCAATCCCGCCAGCGGGGTCATTCCCAGCGATGTCTCGATGCTTTTTCCATGCCTGATCGCGCACGCCGACGATCCGGACCCCATGTGCATCGATACAATATTCGTCCGCGACGCATGCCTGCCCAGCAAGGCGGCCGCGCGTTTGGACACATACAGATGCGATGTCCCGTGAAAGCCGTATTTGCGCACGCCCAGCTCGCGATACCATGCGCCCGGCACCGCATAGCGATAGGCGGAATCAGGCAAAGTCTGATGAAAGGCGGTGTCGAAAACCGCGACTTGCTTGGCGTTTGGCAAAATCTCGCGCGCGGCGACAATGCCGACCAGATTCGCCGGATTATGCAAAGGCGCCAAGTCCGACAAATCGCTGATTGTTTTTATCACTTCGTCTGTCGCCTCTGCGCTGGATGCGAACTTGTCGCCGCCGTGCACGACGCGGTGCCCTATGGCTTTGATTTCTTCCAATTGAATTTTATTTTCTTTCATCAAATCCATCACGGCGGTCAAGGCTTCTGAGTGATTGTTGATCTGAATATCTTTTTTGCCTTTGGCGGCGGCGGACTTGTAATTTATAAAGCTGCCGAATTCATTGATTTTCTGAGCATTTCCTTTGAATACGGGCTGATATGTTTCCGTGTCGAACAGTTGAAATTTCAGGGTGGAGGAACCGCAGTTCAAAGCGAGAATATACATATATCATCCTTTTTTGGCTAAGGATAAGAAAAATTTTAAAAATAGTCAAGTAAAGTCCGCGCCGGATGCGCGGACTATTGGCTCGACTTTCTTATTGTAAATTATCCCCGCTGCGGCTATCATAAATGCATGAAGCAAGAGCTGCTTAATTTTTTGCAGACCGACATGCAGTTTATAAAAGGCGTCGGGCCGGTGCTGGCATCGCGGTTCGCCGATGTGCTGGGCGGCCGTCGGGTGCTGGATTTCCTGCTGCACAAGCCCGCCTATGTCCGGTCGCGCGAAATCATAGACAGCGCCGCTGACGCGGCCGACGGAGGCATCGCCACAATTCCCGTATTGGTAAAGGCTCATAAAACCGGCGGGGCTTTTCAGCAAAAAAACGCGCGGCGCGCCCCGACGCAGATTATCTGCGCCGACAAGCTTGGTTCGCCGGTCGTCATTCAATTCTTCAATTCCAGCTTTTTGGATTACTGGCTGAAAAAACTGCCTGTGGGACAATGGCGGATTGTCAGCGGCAAAATTGAATTCAAAAACGGCAAGGCGGTCTTGAATCACCCCGAATTCATAGAAACGCTCGAAAACGCCGGACAAATTCCGTCTGTCCAGGCCGTGTATCCGTCCGGCGAGGGAATAAGCCAGAAATCGTTCGCAAATGCGCGGGATCAGATTTTCGCCGCGCTGGATGAAAAATTCACATTTGAAGACATGGGGGCCGCGCTGGCGGAATTCTTCGGCGCGCTGCGCGCGGTTCATTTTCCGAAAAGCGCGGAAGACTTGGCGCCTGATGCCGCGTCGGTGTCAAAGCTGGCATATAGCGAGCTGCTGGCTCACCAGACGGCGATCGCAATCAGCCGGAAACAGCGGCTTGAATCGAGAAACCAAAAACCCGCGCGACAGAAAAAACATGACCTGCTGCCAAAACTGCGCGCGCTTTTGCCGTTTGCGCTGACCGGCGCGCAGGAACGCGCCATCGATGAAATTCTTGCCGACATGAAAAAGCCCATGCCTATGATGCGTCTAGTTCAGGGCGATGTCGGCAGCGGAAAGACCGTCGTCGCCATGGCCGCCGCCGCTTTCATGGCCGAATTTGGCGCCCAGACGGCGCTGATGGCGCCAACCGATACTTTGGCTCAGCAGCATTTTGCAAAATTAAAGCCCTTGTGCGACCGGCTGGGGATAGTGTGCGAAATTCTGACCGGCCGCGACAAAGGCGCGGCGCGGCGCGAAAAGCTGATATCGCTGAAATCAGGCCGCACGAAAGTCGCCGTCGGAACTCATGCCTTGTTTTCCGAAGATGTCGAATACAAAGACCTGGGGCTGGCGATAGTGGACGAACAGCACCGCTTTGGCGTCGCGCAGCGCGAAGCCATGCGCCGGCACGGCGAAAATCCGGATTTGCTGGCCTTGAGCGCGACGCCGATTCCGCGGACTTTGTCCATGACGATTTACGGCGATATGGATATTTCCATCATAAATGAAAAGCCGGCCGGCCGGCTGCCGATAAAAACCGCCAAGCTGTCGCTGTCGCGGATAAGCGGGCTGGTTTCTCGCCTGACAAATCAAATCGCCCAAGGCGCGAAAGTCTTTTGGGTATGCCCGCTGGTAGAGGAATCTGAAAACTCCGACTTGACCGCGGCCAAGGCAAGATATGAATTTTTGCAAAAATATCTGCCGGGCGTCGGATTGGTTCACGGCCAGATGGACAAAAAACAGCGCGATAAAGTCATGGCCGAATTTGCAGATCAGAACTCCGGAATGCATGTGCTGGTTTCGACAACCGTAATCGAAGTCGGAATAGATGTGCCGGCCGCCTCTATAATAGTCATCGAAAATGCCGAGCGGTTCGGACTGGCAGCGCTGCATCAGCTGCGCGGGCGCGTCGGGCGCGGGGACGCTCAGTCTTTCTGCATTCTGATGTTCGGCGAAAACATAACCGAAGACGGCATGAGGCGGCTGGATATCCTGACCGAAACCGACGACGGATTTCTGATCGCCGAACAGGATCTGATGATGCGCGGCCTGGGCGAGCTGCTGGGGACGCGCCAATCCGGCTGGATTGCGTACAAGTTCGTCGATTATCGCGAGCACCGCGATTTGTTCAGGCTGGCGGTAAAGCATGCCAAGGAAATGCAATCTCCGGATTCGTTCGCGAGAGATTTGATGTTCATCTTTGATAGAGAGTTGATAATCAAGAGCTGAAATGAAAACAATATCCGCATTTTGTTTTTCTGCATTTTGCATAGGGTATCTGGTTTTTTCGCCGGATGCGGCGCGCGGCGCGACTTTGATAAACGACACTGAAACAGAGGCCGTCCTGGCCGAGCTTGTCGCGCCACTGGCATCGGCCGCCGGAATCGGCGCCGGCCGGCTGAAAATCAACATCGTGAACAGCGATGAATTCAACGCCTTTGTGCGCGGCGGGGAAGAAGTCTTCGTCTATACCGGACTGCTGATTCAAATCAAATCGCCCGCCGCATTGCAGGCCGTGGTCGCGCATGAGCTGGGGCATACGGTCGGCGGGCATACAATCCAGATGTCCGCGCGCATGGATGCGGAGATAAAGCGGACGATGATAATCCAGGCGCTGGGGATAGGGCTGATGGTCGCCGGCGGAAACCCCAGCCTGGGGGCGGGCGTTCTGGCCGGTTCCAGCGGAATCGCCCGGCAATCATTGCTGGCCTTTTCGCGCGATGAAGAGCGCATGGCCGACGATTTGGGAATAAGCCTGATGACAAAAGCCGGACTGAACCCGAACGGCTTTTTGGAAGTATTCGAGCAGATGAACGAAATAACCGGCGCGGCGGAATCCAAAATAAACCCGAACCGCGTGAATCACCCGCCGACCGCCGAAAGATTGAAAAATGTACGTGATAAAATAGAAGATTTGCCGCGCCAGAAAATTCCCGCGCAGAACTCCGCCAAAACGACCGCGCAATACGAGCTTGTCCGCGCAAAGCTGATAGGCTATCTGGAAAATGAAAAGCGCGTCGCAAACCTGTATCCTTATCCGGACAAGTCCGATCCGGCGATTTATGCGCGCGCGATTGCGAATATGCGCGGCGGCAATCTTGCGGCGGCGCGGGCCGGCGTTCAAACCCTGATCTCGCGCAAGCCGGAAAATCCTTATTTTTACGAGCTGCTGGGCGATATAGAATACCAATACGGGCACTATGACGACAGCGTCGCGGCTTATGAAAAAAGCCTGGCGCTGTCAAAAGACGCGCCTCAGATTCAAACAGCCCTGGCGCTGGTTTTGTCAGAGCGCAAAAAAAGCGGCGACAACGCGCGGGCAATCGAGCTGTGCAAGCGCGCGATATTATCACAGCCGATGCCTTTGACTTATTGGGTTCTGGCGCGCGCGTACGCCGGCGGGCGCGGCGATTGGGCGCTGGCGGAATACTATAATATGCTGGGCGATTCCAAGAATGCGGAGAAGCACGCAAAGAAAGCCCGGAACACATTGCCAAAAAATTCCCCCGAATACATCAAGTCCGGCGACCTGATTAAATGATAGTTGCAGAACATCAATTTTGCGGCCAGCTGCATGCGATTAAAAAAAACTCTTGATTTAATTGTAATAAATAAATTAAAATATACTCGTATTCACATATAGAATGCCGAAGCATTGAAAACTTCGTAATTACAGGGTGCCTGGATAACGCACCAAAATATTTATCCCCGCAACAGCGGGGAGCCGTTGGCTATACCATAGGGCTTGCCCAAAAGCCACGCGGGATCATTCTGTAATTATGATTTTTCAATCTCCCCGCGCCTTCTTGTGTGAAATGCATCTTGAAGGTCGCGGAGAATGGGTTTTCCAAAATATCTTTATAAAATCGCTTTTTTTGCATGCATGTTTGCGGCCGCATTGTTTGATGCGCGCGCCGCGTCGGATGATATTGATTCCGCAATTCAAAATGCCAGGAACGCATGCGGCGATATTTCCAGCGAATTTAATGATATGAAAAAACTGGCCGGAATCAATACGGCCATCACAGGCGTTGGAACTTTGGCGGGCGGCGGCGCAATCGCGACCGGTTTTGTAAAAAAGAGCAAAGATGAGCAAGCCGCAGAAATTGAGGACGCGCTTGCAAAATTGAAAGAATTGGAAGAAAGCCAAACACCAGATGAGTTATCGGATGTCCAAATTCAAAACATATTAAGCTCGGTTTCCAAATATCAATCGGCGCATAAAAACGACACCCCCGCGCAGCGGCAAGAACTGGAAGACAAGCTGGCGAAATTAAACAAGCAGTCTAAAAATCTTGGAAATTGGCGCACAGGGCTATTGGCTGGCAACACGGCCACCAATATTGCGGGCGCGGTTATCGCCAGCAAAAATAAAACCAATGGTAATTTGGACGGAATGCTGTCCGATTGTAAGAAATCTCTGGAAGATTTGCGACGCGGCGCAATGCAGGCGCGAATCGACCGAAATCCAAAATATGCGGACGCGCAAAAAATCGTAGACGGATGCAAGGGCTATGAAACCCTGGATATATCGAAAATCAACAAGCGCGCGGATATCGCGAAATGGTCTTCCATTGTCGGCGCCGGCGTCGGCACGGCGGGAACAATTACCAGCGCTGTCGCGAACACCGATAAAACCAGAAACGACAATACTGAATCTGGAAAATCCAAGGAAGCAAATCTGAATAATGCCGCGAACATTTTATCTATCGGCGCGACAGCGGCGTCCGCATCCGCGACCATATTCAACGCGGCGCAGATCAGCGCGATAAAAAAAGCCGCGGGAGTATCTGATAAATGCCAGGAGGCGCTGCAATGAAGAAACTCCTGATAATCTTGTTGTTCGCGTTTCCGGCATTCGCCGAAGGCGAGGTTGTTCCAGAAACGCCGGGCGCTGAAGTTTCCGCCGAAGAACAGCTTTTATTCTTTCCCAGCAAGTTTGTAAGCGCGGCGATTAATTATCTTATGCCCGATGAAGGCAAAAAAGACGCCGCCGATCAATATATATCGGTTATGAATCCGGAAACCGGAAAAATATCCATAGAGGGATTGAACGCGGTCTGCGCCGCCGGAAAGTTTGACTTATCCGCCGAAGAGGGCATTGCAAAATGCAAATCGTTCATTGAAAATCTGCTGAATCAGGTCAAGCAATGTCAGGAAAGCGGCGAAGAAAATTGCGCAGAGCAATTTAACATGAATGACCTTGGCTCTTTTTGTCCGACGTCCAAAAAGAATTCTTTGCGCACTATTACCGGCGCAACGCGCACAGGCGACAATTGCCGCTCTACAAATATATTATCAGGCTATGTGTTCAAGCATAAAAGCGGCAAGACCTGCGGCTGCTATTCCACGGCTTGCAATCCCGGATTTGAATTTGTGCGCGGTCAGTGCAAAACAATTATTGCAGATTCCAACGGTTTCTGCCTGCGCAGCGAGAATGCGGAAACAGACGCAAACAATACAACTGAAAAATGCAAGAACTTTTGCGAGGCGCAATCGAAAAGCAAAGGCTGCAAGTTCTCTAACATTGTCATGCGGCACAGCACAAAGCAATGCCTTTGCAACGCCGATTCTTCCGAAGTGGAAGCAGCCCGCGCGTCTATGGCAAAAGCAGAGGAAGAACGTCTTGCAAAACTTCCATACTACGAAGTGTGCGGCAAGGACAAAGGCAAAGGCACCTGCGTCAGCGATATATTCAATTGGACGAATGTCGGGCAAATATATGCGGTCGGACTGGCCCAGGAATACGCGCGCGTACGCCTGGGCAAAACAATTCAATGCGATTACGAATATCGCGAAGCTGGAAATGACGATTGGATAAAATGCGTCAGCACGGACGGGAAAAATTTTTACGAATTCAAGTTTGATGATGTCAAAGAAAGCAACGATGCAGATTTGCTGACCGACCTTGCAGAAGCGATATGCGCGATTCACAACGTCGAATCTTTCTCACGGGCTCTTTTTTCCGACAAGGTCGGCTGCGCGTCGGCATGCACGGACAATATTGCCAAGACTGCCAGAATATTTGATTTGACCGCGACAAATAAAGATTCCAGATGTCTTTTGCTAAGAAGAACCATGTCCGAGGAAGAATCCGAAACAGAACTTGCGTCCATTGACGGAATTGACCCAAAGGTATTCTATCACGGAATACAAATCCAAGGCTCGCAAACAATCATAACCAAACTTAAAACTTACATCCAGGGAGAGGGGATAACAGTAAAGTCATTCTCTTGCAGTATGGGGGCAACCGGAAAAATCAATAAAGGTTGGATAAAAGACAATGACGATATTCTGCGCTGCTATCTGAACGGGCAGCCCGTTGATTTTGTGTTTGAGGATTTTTCTGAAGGCTGGTTGTATGTTCAAGAAGCCGGAGAATCAGGAATACAATGCATCCTCTCTAAAGGCGTTTATCAGGGCAGCACTTGCCACGGACTGACCCAGGAGCAATGCGCCAAATCAGATATTGCATTGAAAAAAGAATTTCCCGGAATGTCCGGAACAAAATGGCAGAACGGCCAATGCGTGCTGGTGGACGCAAGCCAGGCGGCAAAATACGACATATTGGTCCAAGTAGGCGTCGGGTTAGTGTCGGCGGTGGATTGTGTTATTTTGACTCATACGGGATGCGCGCTGTTTGTGACTGAAATTACCGGGCTTGTGATCGAGGTGGAAACAAGTATTGCGATTGGCGACCGCGCCGAAGATTTTATAAAAGAAAGCGTCAAATGCAAAGAGCGGAGCTGCGCAAAATCCGTAGTCGGCAATCTGGCCGGAAAAGTTTTTAGCGTAAAATCTTCGCTAAAACCGCAAGATCTGCATGCCGTTGACAGCGAGTTTGCCAGATTGATCGGATTTTTAGAGCCGGAAGATTTCCAAGGAGATGTTTCAAGTTCTGATTGGGAAGAAATTATCAGACAGTTGGGGGGCGATCCCGACGATACATCCGGCAAGGCATTAGAGATTGCAAATAAAATCGGTCTGGTCATGCAATTTGCATCCATTGGAACTTCTGCTTTGCGTCTGACCGGAAAGGCAATCGCAAAAATTGGCGGGAAAGCTGCGGCTGCAAAGAACTTTGGCCAGTCTTTGGTGAAAGCTGCGGATAATGTAAATAATTTAGGCAAAAACGCATTTGTTGGCGCGGCAGCCGGCACGGGACGGGTATTCAACAATGTATCAGATGCCGGTGCGGCATTTGCAGCAGGCTCGGACGACGTCATAGAATTTGCAAGAAAGTCCATAAAACCAAATGAGATGAGTGTTCTTATGCGTCGTGCGGCCGTGGCTGGATACGAATGCGCGGATTGCGGCGGCGATATTTTGAAGTTTACCAAGAAAGCCGCGCCCGCACCCACTCCGGTCGCAAGCGCCGCGAACAAGGCTGATAATGTCGCCCCATCACCAAAGCCGGCAACAGACACGCCGACACCAAATGCTGTAGCTGTGTCGCCTCGACCGGTATTTAAAACACCGATTGATGATATTTTAGAAGTATCTGGTCGCCAGGCCGTGCTTCGTCCAGCCAGTAGTAATTCGCTGGGTGCGGATTATTACAGAATAATGGTAAATGACAGCGACGATATATCTGCGGTTATTTCAAAGTTACAGCGCCAAGGTTATTATGTCGGCGCCAATGTTACAAATGATGGACAAAGATTTCTTGGCGTGGCCAAAGAACCTATATTTGGCGCATGGGATAATGTGCCAGGAAACTTCCTTAAAAATGCGGCAAGGCAATCGGATAATATCATGCCCGTAGGCGCCCCTGTGGCGGCAAGGCAAATTGATAACGTTGTTAATAATGCAGAAGTTGCCGGGGGGGGAAAGTTGCCGATATGACACGTTCTGCGATACAAGTACGTAACGCCGAACCTTTGATCCCGGTGGCGAAAACAATCAACGGTTTGGATTTTAATTTGGTGCGTGCGGCGGAAAATAGTGCTGGCGTTAATCAATACAGAATGGCGGTAAAGTTAGAAGCCGAAGCGGATGATATAGTTACCGCAATGACCGCCCAAGGACGTTATGCGGCGAAAATACAAAAAGGCGACCAATTCTTTGTCGCGATGGTTGATAATGCGGATGAATTCGCAAAACTAAAACCATATGCACTGTCGCCAATGCCAAAGTCAGGAATTTCAAGTATATTAGAAAATGCAAAAAATGCATACAAGGCTCCGATTGGGGAAATCAACGGGCATGGTGTGTTTTTGGAACCTTTGCCGACGGTGAATGGTGGGACAACTCCTATTGGTAATATCTCTGGCCGTTCAGTGGTAGTGGTCAATGTTAATGGTCGCAAAGTTCCATTTTATGTCAGTAGTGGTAAGGCCGGAAAAGATGCTCTTGGTATACCATCTGGTCAATGGTACCCACTGGTCGGTATAGGTGATCAAGGTGGCTGGTTCAATAAAATGCCTGATATGCTTAATAACAGCGTACCTAAACTTGATAATATTGTAGAAATGTTGAAACAAAAATTTCCAGGTGGAGCATTGCGCCAGGCTGCCATGTCTGGCGATGATATCCCATATTTATCACCAGAAGCATATAATGTTATAAATTCTGAATTTAAAAAAGGTGTTGTCCAAAAGTTATTGCCAGGAAATATACAGGGTGTCGGGAATATGCGTCCAGAAGACGAGCCATTATATAATGCTAATATTGAGTTGCTAGAAAATCTATTTAAGAATATGTAAAGGTTTGTATTTACCTTTGATTTTAAAAATATTCCCTGTAATTTTATAAACTTCCCCTGATGTGAAATTTGAATTCCCCGTTCGGTGCATTAGGGAATTTTCTGGGGATTTTTGCTTATGTTCCAGAATTGCAATTTTAAGACCCACAGAAATTGTGGTATAAAAACAACCACAAGTTGTATAATTTAGGCAAAATTGTGATAAAACGTCAAAATTCCCTGTTAAGCGACATAATATCGCTAAACAATTCACCAAAAATAAAACCTTATTGCAATATGGTAATTTGTGCAATTAAATCCCGACCCACCAAGAAAACCAAGGGATTCAGAGGATTCTGAATCCTTTATTTTTTTATAAAAAATCACATATCATTTGCATAAAAAAACTGATTGGGATTGCCAATCGGGGTGATTTATATGTG
>JAITJD010000004.1 GCA_031279085.1 Rickettsiales bacterium
TATTCTTTTCTTATAAACAAAAAAAAGAAGAAATATTCTTTTACTACTCAAACAAAAATCTCCCCGAAAAGCTAGGGTCGCTTGGCTGGCGCAAGCTCCCAGCTTTTCTCCCCTCTTTACCAAGAGGGGCATGTCCCAAGCTCGGATTCCACTCCTTTATCAAGAGGGGCATGTCCCGAGCTCGGATTTGTCCCTCTTTATCAAGAGGGGCATGTCCAAGTTTACTCTTTGTTCTCCTCTTTATCAAGATGGGCACAACTCCCCCCGCAAGTCTGGTCTTTATTTTCTATTATTATTTGCTCAATCTCATTTTTCTTATGAAATCTGCCATAAAAATCTGATATAATGCATTTGCATCAAACAAGTATAATCACTTGCATAAATCAAAAGGATTTGAAATGAATTTTATGAACACAAACTGGCGCACTTATTTGAAGTCGGGCGACAAGGTTTTCTCGCATACTAAAGTCAATAAGTCAATCAGTCTTTGCCAATCGTTTTTGAGAGCTGCTATTGTTGCGGCGCTTTTGAGCGCATGGGTGATTGCTTATGGCCTTCAAACGGAACAAGTCATGAGTACTGTCGCAATTATTTCCATTTTAGCCGGTGTTTTTTCCTACGCGCATCGTCAAAGCTTCCATTTCATTTTGACGCACAGCGGCGTTTATTCTATCGGCGGCTTGATTTTCAAGACAGTGAAATTTGTGGCATACACGCGAATAACCGACGCGACAATTCAACGCGGAATTTTTGAGCAGATTTTCAACCTGGGCTCTATCGGAATAAGCACGGCCGGCGGAACGAAGTCTTATGGCGGACATTCCCAGCCATACGAGATAGTCATCAGCAGTGTTTCGGAATATCAGAAAATACGCCAAGAAATTTTCAAGAAAATGAAATAATTTTCAGCATGGTTTCCAGCGCGTCAAGACTTGCCGCTTGTTATTTCGCGCGCTCCACATATTCAAGAGTTTCGGTGTTTACGACGATTTTCTCGCCTTGCTCTATGAACACTGGAACCTGAACGCGGACGCCGTTGTCCAAAATCGCGGGCTTGCCGCCGCTGCCGGTCACGGTCTGGCCTTTCAGCGACGGTTCGGTTTCTTCCACGGTTGCGACAACGGTTTTGGGCAGAGTGATGGATATCGGCAGGCCTTCTACAAAATTCGCCTTTACAATCATTTCAGGCTTCAAGAATTTTGTCTGCTGGCCCAATGAAGTGTCCGGCATTGTGAACTGCTCGTAATCTTTCAGGTTCATGAAATAGGAATCAGTTCCGTCGGAGTACAAGAACTGGCACTCCACATCTTCGACCATTAATTTTTCCACTTTGTCTTCGGCGCGCCAGCGGTCGCCGCCTTTGTTTCCGGCATCAATGTCGCGCAAGTCCGCCTGGACAAACGCGCCGCCCTTGCCGGGCTTTACCTTTGTGATTGATGTTATCGTATAGCGGCGGCCGTTGTGAGAAATCGCCCATCCGACCCGCATGTCGTTCGCTGTGTATGATGCCATATTTTGCTCCTTTATGTCGCTGATTTGAATCTCTAAGCTTTTATCTTTTGATATTTGCGTATGCTTTTCATGATTATTTTATCCGCCGCCGCGCGGTCTGCCCAGCCCAGAATTTTAGACCAAGACTTAGGCTCCAAATCCTTGTAGTGTTTGAAAAAGTATTCTATTTTTGACCGCAGAATGGCGGGCAGGTCTTCTATGAACGAAGTGCCGGTATGAAAAGGATCCACTTTGTCGGTCGGGACGCAGATGATTTTTTCATCGCCGCCGGCCTGGTCTTTCATAAGCAGGGCGCCGATTGGGCGGACTTCTATCAGAACGCCCGGACGCAGCGGAGAATTGCATACGACAACGCAATCCAGCGGGTCTCCGTCGTCGCCCAAAGTGCCGGGAAAATACCCATAGTTCGCCGGATACGCCAGCGGAGTGTGCAAAATCCTGTCCACTTTCAGCAATCCCGTAGCTTTGTCGATTTCATATTTGACGGTTCCGTTTTCCGGCACCTCTATGATGGCGTTCATTTTTTTCGGCGGCTCTTTTCCGGCCGAGATTTCTTCAATTGTCATGCATGATTCCTTGCTTGCTGGCGAATATTATCACAAATTTGCCGATTTGCAAAAGAAATCGGCGAAACCTTGGGGAAGAAGCGGAATATTGTAGAAACAAAGTTAGGCCAGGCAAATCAAATACAAGAAATAAAAAAACGCGCCATTGGCGCGTTTTTACATTTTCAGCGGCATCAGGATAAACAATGCGTCGGTTTCTTTGTCCGTAGACTTTATAATTGTCGGGAACATCGAGTCCTGCATTTCCATCTGAAATTTGTCCCCGTCAACCTGATTGGCTATATCCAGCAAGAACTTTACGCTGAACAAAATCGTGAAAGTGTCGTCGCCGTTGTATTCTATGTCTAATTCCTGGGTGGCGGTGCCCGCATCGGGGCTGGACGCGTTGATGACCAGCTTGTTCATTGAAAAGGTCAGCTGCACCGACTTGGTCTTGTCCTGGCTGGCGACGGAAACCAAGTCCACGGCCGAAACAAATTGCTTTCGGTCGAAAATGGCGATTTTATCATTGCCTTTGGGTATAACGACGCGATAGTTCGGATACTGGGCGTCGACCAGCTTGCTGGTCATGGTGGCCGCGCCGACTGTAAAGCGCGTCTTGGTGTCGGACAGTTCAACCAAAACATCGTCGACGGTGGCGTCCTCTAAAAGCTTTGACAGCTCGCTGATGGCGCGGCGCGGCAGAATGACGGATGGCATTTCAGCGCTGCCGGAGGGGGCCGGCATTTCGCAGAGAGCCATGCGCTGGGCGTCGGTCGCGACGGCGGTCAGCATTTTGTTTTTGCCGTTTTCGGTAATATGTAAATATATTCCGCCCAGGTTATAGCGCACATCGTCCACCGGTATAGCGAATTTTGTCTTGTTGACCAGACGAGCCAGATCGCCCGTGGTCATTTGGAACTTGGTGGTCAGGTTTGAGCCCGCCATCGCCGGAAAAGTTTCAGCCGGCAGGGTAGGCAGGCGAAAAACGGCGCGGCCGCTGCTTACGACCAGCTGGTCGCCGGTCTGCTTGAAGCTGATTTCTGCGTCATCGGGCAGCTTGCGGACGATATCGTAAAGCATCTGCACCGGTATCGTGGTCTTGCCCGGCAGAGTGATATCTGCGGCAACATGCTCAATTAATTCCAGATCGACATTGGTCGCGGATAAAATCAAGTCTTCGGCCGCCTCAATCTTGACATTCATCCAAATGGGCAAAGTGGCGCGTTTTTCAACGATCGACTGCATGTGCCCCAATGTGCGTATCAAAACTTGGCGAAATACTGAAAATTCCATAATAAGCTCCTCATTATTTAATATCTATAACCCACACTCTTATATGCATCTCTGGGAGAGTTTAGCAAAAAATGCCGATTCGGCGCAAGAGCAAATATTATCAGATTTGCCAGCTGATTTTAATACGCCCGCGAATAACGGCGGGCTGGATAATATATGATGTTCAAAGCTTGATTTTTGCAGAAAATTAACTATAATGTATATATAAAGCAAAAGGTGTTTTTTATGGCAGATAAATATACTGATTTTATCTTTGATTATGCGAAGAAATTCAGAATTCGTAATATGGAAAATGAGCATTTGTCGACACTTAAGAAAATGCGCGGCCCAGAGGTTCCGCCAGGCAGCGGAATCTACCCCGAAGATGTTCGTACAAAAAATCAGAAGGGTTGGAACGAGAATGCTGATTTGCCCGATGGAATGGCAAAGCTGGAAGAGGACCAATGGCAGGAATTATACGAAAGTTTTCAAAAAACATTCCGCAGTATGCATGCCAACCGCGAGTCTTTTGAAAACAATGCTGCGGCAATAAAATATCTTGATTCTTATTACGGCCAAGGAAAACTTTTCTCTGGTTCCGTTATCACGCCATTTGGAATAGATGCCGAGGCAGAGATTAAAAGAGTCCGCGACTTTCTCAAAGAATTGAAAGACTCTGGTTCTTCTGGTTCTAAGGTGCTGATAGGTAATCTCATCAGAGAGAATGCCGGTTTCAAAAGCTGGGATGAACTTATATCGGCTATAAACTCCGAAAAATATAACGAAGAAGATAAAGACAATACGCGCGGTAAGATTCGTAAGTTTATTTATTATTTAAGAAATAAAAAAAATGATCTTCTAAAAGAAAAAATAGACGACGGAGAAAATAATGACGATTATATCTCAAATCCCACTTTGCAGCAAAAACTTAAAGACATAAATTTTAACGTTATTGACTCCGGATTCGAACAGGAAGAACCAAAAGCGACATCCCAACAAATTCAAGACTTTCAAGATGTTTACGATGTCGGGCTGTTGCAGCCGCTGATACTTAACGAGAAACTGCGCGGCGTCTTTAAAGAAAATAATGGCGGAGAAATCACCGCCCCGATAGAAAAAGCCATCGGTCAAACGGATTTTAAAAACAAAGAAAGCGCGGATTATGTCGCGGAAAGCGAAAAAGACAAACTGAATTCATGGCAGCAATTTACCGAAAATGTGAAGAAAAATGCCGACGATACGATACTGAAACTTCGAAATCGCGCTCTGCGGGATAAATATATGCTGCCCGCGACCAGCAAGCCAATTGCGGTCGATGCCTATTCCAAAGGATTCAATCCGAAAGACGGATTGGCGAAGTTTTTGGAAATACTACCGAAACTGGAAGGAAAATACAAAGGAACAAATCCAGAGGTTGCCAAAGCTCTGAAATTCATGAAAGAAGCCTTGGAATATTGCAAAGATAAAATGCCGAAAGCTTTTGAGGGGGCATTGAAAAACGGCGAACAGGGACTGGCCATAGATATGGCCATCGCGCGATACGGCATTCGGAATGATAAATCTGACAATGAAATAAAAACCGCCTTTGAAGTCATATCGAAACTTCGCTGGGGGTATGCGACATCATCAAAACGTGACGCATTGTTCAAAGATAATTTGACGATTTTTAGCGACAAAGGGTTGTCTTGGAATAAACATGAAGGTCTGCAATTCATATCAAAAGCTTTCGACAAGACGATTCAATTTGGCGCGCGCGGGATTTTTGAAATTGCGAATATGGGCGTGAATGCGGTGCGGCAACGGGGCAAATATTATAAACCAGGCGATCCGCGCGCCAGCCAGGGCGAAAACCCCGAAAAAGATCTTATTAAAAAAAAGCAGAAGCAGGCAGAGGCGCGCCGCGATCAGATAAAACTGCCGGATGGATTTGACAAGCAGCAATATGAGGAGAATAAGAAGGAGCTGGAACAAGAAAAGAGGGAACGGGAAGCAGAAAAACAAGAAAAGCTGTCAAATAAGGCATATAAGGAGCTGGTAGATGATATGAATCAAAAAATCGCCAAAAAAGACGATTTGATTGAATACAAAAACAGAATGGATTATTACGATGATCTATTTCAAAAGGCGACTGATGCGGGTACAAAAACTCAGATAGACAGGGAAAGGGCTGAGCTAAAAGTAGAGTTGGCGCAAAAATATGATATATCGGATCAAAAACTTTATGAGGTTATCGAGAAGAATATAGAAGATTTGGGCAAGGAAATCGATGCCATTGAAAATGATAATATGGTTGTGCAAACAACAAAGCAAGAAGTAGATAAACTGGACAAGAAAATAACCGATATCGATAAAAAGATAGAGCCATTTCAAACCGCATTGGCGGATAATGACAACATTGAAGCTTTGAATAAGCAGATAAATGGCTATGACGAAGAGCTGAGGACTTGGGACGATAAGCACAGGGACAGATTTGAAAGCCTTATGGCGTTTCGTAATCTTGTGAATGGCCAGGGCGGATATGTCAAAGACAGCAAAGTCGAACTATTCTTACGCGGTCAGAAAAAGGTTCAGGAAAAATTTAACGCAAACAAGCAAGCGCTGATAGGGCAATATATGGGTCGATATTGGTCTGGCTCGAACGTTGGCATCGCCGCTTGATTTTTATACGGATTTATGGTATAATCTTAACAATTAAGACGTCGCGGCTTCAGCGACGTTTTTTTATAGTTATCATATCGCTCTCATCACCAACCACAAGGAACAAACATGACACGAATCTTGCAAATTCGCCGCGGCACGTCCGCGCAGAATAATAACTTCACCGGACTGCCCGGCGAGCTTTCATTCGACACCCAGGACAAAATTCTGCGCGTGCACGATGGCCAGACTTTGGGCGGATTTGCGCTGGCGCGCGCCGACCAGATTCCTGCCGGCGGCGGGGGCGGAGCCGGATCGGATTTTGACATAAGCTCCGTTCCGGCGGAATTCTGGCAAGGCATAATTGCGGCATACGCGCCGGCGCGTATGCAGGTCATGCTCAGCGGGCTTTCCGCAATTGGAAATGTCAGCTATATCGAATATGTCCTGAACCTTTCCGCGCCCGCGAAATTCGCGCAATGTTTTTTGGTATGCCAAACGCCTGAGGCCGGATATTCCATAGGAGATGTTGTCGCGGCATTCGGCATCGGCGCGCGCGCGAATCCGCTGCCTAATACATTTTCGGATTCAGACGGGCTGCATGTCCGGCTGATGGTCGGCGGCGAAAATTTCTGGGTTTCGCACAAAACCGACGGCGCGACCGCTCAGATTACAAATTCCAAATGGAAAGCGCGGTTTGCAGTATATTGTCAATAGCCGATAGCGCTGATTGCCGCGGGCTTGATGACTGTTGACTATCCCGCTTTCTTATTGTAAGATTTTTAAAAACATGGGCGGAGACGAGATGAAGTACATATATCAATTTTGCATAATTATGATTTTTGTGCTGATTGGCGAAGCATTGGGATATCTGATACCTCTGCCGATCGCGGGCAGCATTTACGGGCTGATATTGCTGTTTCTGGCGTTGGCATTCAAAATAGTGAAATTATCATGGGTTGAGGATGCGGCGGATTTTCTGCATGGAGTGATGGCTTTGTTTTTCATCGCGCCCGCGGTTGCGGTTATCGAGATATGGCCGGAAATATCAAATGTGTGGTGGATGCTGGTCATATTGCTGGTCGCGGCTTATCTGGCGACTATGGCGGCCACGGGCTTGGTTGCCGACGCTCTTATCAAAGATAAAAAAGCGAAAAAAACAAAGGCGGCCGGATGATAGAATTTTTGTCTTCAAATTTGTATTTTGGCATTGCGCTGACTTTGGCGATGTTCTGCCTGGCTGTCATGTTTAATAAAAGATGGCCGAGTCCTTTTACGACGCCGTTGTTTTTAGGAACGGTTTTTGTCGTGATAATTCTGCTCTTGTTAAGAATTCCATATTCCGCGTATAACGAAGGCGCAAGATATCTGACTTATTTTCTGGTTCCTGTGACGGTTTGCTTTGCGGTGCCGATGTACAGGCAGCTGCCGCTGCTGAAAAAGCACGGCGCGTCCATTTTGCTTGCCATGTTGGTCGGCGTGGTAAGTTCGGTGTTTTCCGTGGCTTTGATATGCGTTTTGTTCGGGTTGGGCGATGTTTTTGCCAAGTCCTTGGTTTCTATATCCGTGACAACCGCGATAGCGGTCGGGATTACTGAAAAGCTGGGCGGCATTATCGCCATAACGACATCAGCGGTTATTATAACCGGCGTCCTGGGCGCGTCGGTCAGCGATTTGGTGTGCCGCATTCTGGGCTTAAAGAATCCGATTGCGCGCGGATTGGCCATCGGCAACGCATCGCATGCGGCCGGCACGGTCAAGGCGATGGAAATGGGGCGGGTTGAAGGCGCGATGAGTTCGCTGGCCATCGTCCTGTCCGGACTGATGACGGCGATAGTCGCGCCCTTGGCGATATATTGGCTGTTTTGATACAATCCGCGCTAAAAGAAAAATCCCGCCCGGGCGGGATTTTTGTCATCGCAGATAAAAGGTTATCGTTGACACGACGCGGACTTTTTTATCAATTGACTGCTTTTCATCATTTGACCATCTGTCGGTCGGGTCGCGAGATTCTATGCTGAACACGCCTTGGTTCGCGCTTTGGATTCTGCCCAGCTTTGCTCCGGCGTCCTTTGCGAATTGCCGGCCGGCGTCGGTTGCGTTTTTTGTCGCCTGCTCAATCATCGACATTTTTATGTCATTCAGTCCGTTGAATACATATATCGGGCCGGAGTAATCTTCGGTGATGGTTATTCCCTGGCGCACCAATTCGCCCAGTTTTCTTGATACGAAATCAACCAGCTTGACATTCGCAGACCTGACAATCACGCCGGTTTCGATTACATAACGGCCTTCGTTTTTCTGAGACTTTGATTCGCCGTCCGAATATCCGGTGGATTTGTCGCGCACTTGGATTCTGCTGTTTTGAATATCTTCTTCTGAAAATCCCGAAGATTTGAGAAATCGTTTTATTTTATCAATATCTGAATCGACGCCCGTCTGCAAAGCCGCCAGATCCCCGCCGACACGGTTGATGTTTATATTCCAGATAGCCATGTCCGCGGCGACATTTTGCTCCGCCAGGCCTTTGACGGTTACGGTGCGCTTGGCGATTGATTGATATAGTCCGCTTCCGATGAAATATCCGCCCAAGGCAAATCCTGCGGACAGAATCAGGCTGATCAGCACGGTTCCGGCTCCGGTTCCTAAATTGAATTTGAAAGACTTAATCTTTTCGATGATTTTCATGATATTCTCCTGTGGTAAAATGTTTGCTTAGTAGGGCAGTTCATAATTAAAAAACGACGCGGCATAAATACTGCGACATAACTGCTATTTGCAGATAATTATTACATATTTTTGCCAGATTTGCAAATAAAAGTTTTTAGGATTTGTGGTTAATACTATTAGTTAAAAAGAAATCTCCCCGTTTTATCAAGAGGGGCTATATCACAAAAGTTTCTGATAAAAACAAAGAAGTTGGAAATAGGCTTAACCTGGCTCGGGACAGCTGGACACACTTAGAACTCTTCACAAAATATTTCATGGTTTTTCGCGAATTACCACCATTTGATTAACTTAAATAATCAATTTGTTTTGACTTTTTTCATATATTTTGATATGATGCTATCATTAACTAACCGCTTTTTTGGCGGTCTTTTTTGTGATATAATTAGTTGAAAGTATATATTCTAATGCTATTATGCATAGTACATATTGGAGTGTTTGTCAATGGAAATAAAATTAAATAATGTTGGCGCTATTAATAATGCATCTGTTAATTTAACAGGTTTGTCTGTAATTGCTGGTCCAAACGGTTCTGGGAAAAGTACAGTAGGAAAGACGGCGTATGCAATTATAAAGGCAATCAATGATAAAGATAATATCATTAAACAAATTATGATTGATGATGCTAATGATATTTGCAGATCAGTTTTTTTCACTATTCAAAATAGTATAAGTAATACAAAAATAGCAGCAGGTGATGCAGAGCTTACTGGCAATGATACGAAGATATTATTGGAGAATTTCAATTATGGCACATTTGTATCAGACTTATTCCAACTTATTAATTCAGATGATCTGGGCGCTGCGAAAAATATGGTTCAGTCACGGATAAAAATGATAGATTCATTTTCTAATTTTGTTGAAGATAAAGCTAAAACGATGGCAAGAAACAGCCTTAGTTTATTAATTGAAAAATTTAATAAACAAAACAAAGAAAATAACATAAGTCAATCACTGGTTTTTATGTATGAAAAAATATTTAAATGGCAGGTTAATAACCTGGTATCACATGAGAAATCAGAGATAAGCTTTGGAGACTTATTGACATATTCAGTGTCAAATAATGCAAATACCTTATCTTTTTCGGATAGGTTGAAAATTGGTAATTTTGATCCTAGTGTAGATCAGCGAATATTTCCAAAGGTTACTTTTATTGAGACACCGTTATTATTACAGTTGGAAAATCATACAGATAAAGACGGCGTTATTCCATTTTATTGGAAGGATTTATTAAATAAATTAAAACCAAGGGAGTCTGTTGATGTTATTCCATGTTCATATAATGAAATATATGAAAAAATTACGAATATACTTGGTGGTAATTTTGAATATAATATAGAACGTCGTAGATTTGAATTTATTAAAAATAATTTCAATGATGAAGCTAATTTATTTGTAAATAATATGGCTTCTGGTGAAAAAATGCTTGGCATTTTCCAGCAAATGGCAAAGCTTGGTTTGTTTGGACCGGATCATTTGTTAATTTTGGACGAACCAGAAAACCATTTGCATCCACAATGGCAGATTTCTTTGGCTGAGGTTCTTGTAAACCTTGCGGCGGCAGGTTGCCCTATATTAGTTGCCTCACACAGTCCAGACTTTATACAAGCTTTGAAGTTTTTTACAGATAAAAAGCAATTTAAAGGCACTAGATTTTATTTGGCTGATGAAAAAACAAAATCTTTTCATGATAAGACTGATAAAGTGTATGAAATATTTAATAATCTATCAAAACCAATGAATGATATCTTCAAAAGCATGATATCTAAACATCATAAAGAGTCTAAATCGATTAATAATAATGATAATTAAAAATGCCCACATATAACTTAAAATCATATTGCAATTGTTGTGATAATTATAAAAAATGTTCATTGGGACTTAAATTAGATACACATCAACAGTGTAAACTTGCTTTTATCCACTGGGAAGAAGTAATGACTGGTGCGCACTCAAGCAGTCCAATGTGTGATGCTATATATCACGACAGTGATAATAATGCTTATTTTATAGAGTTTAAAAATATTGACTGGTTTATTGATACAATAACTGATGAATTCAAGGATGTTCAGGTTATAGGAGATGAGCTTTGCAAAAAGTTTCAAGGTTCCTTTAATAGATTCAAAAAAGATGGGAACTCTATATTAGCACATTATTTTATTTTTGCTTTTGATGTAAATGTTTGTCATGAAGGAAATACCAATAAACCGCGAGAAGATTTGTTGCGACATATAAATATCAGATATGTGTCATATTTGGATAGTATAAGCATAATCGCAGCTGATTGTGGAACTTGTTTTTATATAATTCCATAATAATTATTTTTATGAATAAAATTGATGTTTCAAAAAGAGAAAAAATGGCACATCAAAATATTAAAAAATTCACAATTTTAGAAATAAAAAAATTGGTAGAACAATTTGGTTCCAGATTTACTGGCAGATGGATTGGAAGAAGAAAGTCAAAGATTAAAAACCTCATTTAGATATAGCACAAATCTTAAGAGAATAGAAATACAAAGGAACTGTGGCAATGCGAAAAATCAAAGTGCAAATAATAAGTTCAAAATATTGGTGTTTTTTGTGATTTATTTCTAATAAATTTAGAACTATCGATATTTACACATAAATCCTAGAATTCTGGGGACAGTACTAAACCTGTCCAATATGGCTCGGGACAGCTTGCAATTATCGAACTGAGAATAGTGATGAATTCGCTGAATTATTAAAATACATTAAGCAGTTTAAATTATCTGCCCAAGTCTTTAACCCATGTTGTTAAGTTTGTAATCTTTGGGTTTCTTTTTGATGTGGGAACACTGTATTCAACTTTCTCTATTTCATAATTATTGCGTTTTAATAAATTTTCAGATCTGATATTCCCGTCTGCCGTTTTTGCATACAGTGAACTTAATCCCTTTGCATCAATGGAGTATTTTTCCAAAACATTTATCATTGTACTGGCGATACCACGGCCTTCGTTTTCTTTTGTTACTAAATACCAGAATTCTGAATCTTTTTTTGTATTATCAATGTTATCAAGGCCAATCATGCCAACAATTTTATTGTCCATCATAGCAAAAAATTGTTCATCATATGGCTTTTTATTATCAAGAATATTCATAAGTTTCTTGCGTTTTGTATCAAGTATGTAAAGTGTAACAAAAACGATTGTTTTACGTAAATTTGGGGTTGTTTTCTCGCCCATCCACCAAAACCAAGGCGATAAACGCGCACGGTTATTGTTAATAATATCATATAATTCACGCACTTTTGGCAAAGCGGTTCGAAATCCCATCTTCTTTAATTCAATTTTATAAGGCATTTTTCTGCCCTCCTTATAACCAATATATTAATACAAATATTAAAATTGTCAAGAATATATTTTAATATCAAGATGCATTGGACTCAATTTGTTTGCGTTGGCACTACTGCGTGATTCGCTGTGGCGAAATTTTAAAAAAGGTTGGGTTTCTAAGTTTTTTCACCAAAACAGTTCGATAATGGCGAAAAAACTTGTCCTTTATAAAGGACAAGTTATCGAACACTTTCGAACCCGTCCGAAGTCAAGGTGGTAAAGAAAAACACCGTCCCGTGGGGGACGCTGGTAATCTTGGCTCGGGCAGCTGGACTCGAATAAAGGCAGGATTTTGAGAAAAGTTGGATTTGCAAGGCTTTTAATAAAAACAGTTCGATAATGATGAAAAAACTTGTCCTTTATAAAGGACAAGTTATTGAACTGTTTCGAAATCGTCCGAAGTCAAGGTGGTAATGAAGAAAGACCCTTTTTCAAGGGTCTTGGTCATCTTGGCTCGGCCTACTATGCAATTATCGAACCAATTATTCACAAGATCTTGCTGATTTAGCAGTCCATATTAAACAATTTAAGGAACAATACCAAGGTCAATAGGTTGTATTTTTAAATTATCAAAATCACCACGACTGTTTGGCACCGATTTTATATATTCTGGCGTGCCCATCATGTCTTCGATAATTAATCGCTGGCTGCGATAATGACCTTCACCAAAGACGGCCAGAACTACATCATATTTATTCAATGCCGCCATAATATTATTAATCATAAATGGGTCCCGGCCATACATATTAAGCTGATGAGACAATAAACTATATTCACCCTTTTTCGTGCTGGGGCCGCCGGCGGTTAAAACTTTATTTAAATCATCAATTGTAAATTTCCGACCAGGGTTTTGTTTATTTAATACATCTATATTATCATCATCTGATAAATCTGCGAAAACAACAGGAGTGTTGTGTTTTGTTGCAACCGCCGCCGCATATACCAGATTATTATTTTGAATCATATTTGGATTTATTTTTCGTCCAGAATTTTCAAATTCAACCACCGCAATTTCTGGTTTTGCGGGCGACTTTTCTGAAAAACAGAAATCTGTCATATCAAATGATTTATTATCACCATGTTTTTCTGCTATATATAACAATGTTTTTGCATTTTTCCTGAAAACAGCTAAATATGGTGGACGATAAACTTTTTCAGAATCTTCCCATGGTTTGTATAAATCAAAATTTGGTTTAAACATTTTCATCTTTTTAAGTATTATATCAAATAATTCATAAAATGCTATGAAATTTGGTTTTAAGTTTAGTTAAATGTGGTAAAAGGCTGGATTTCTAAGACTTTTCCATAAAAACAGTTCGATAATGGCGAAAAAACTTGCCCTTTATAAAGGACAAGTTATCGAACACTTTCGAACCCGTCCGAAGGCAAGGTAGTAAAGAAAAACAGGCTGTCTTGCGACAACCTGTCAAACTTGGCTCGGCACAATATGCAATTATCGAACCGATTATTCTGAAGACTTTTCTAACCTTTCAACTTACCTTCGTGCATTTTTGCTTTGAAAATACCATAGTCCATCATCATTTTTTTTACTGCACCCGGTAAATCATTTTCAATGGCATGTTTAGTTATGTAATTGTTTGCAAATGAGTTTTCAAACATTGGTCGAACTGGCTTGCCAAAATATTCAAAACCTATGATATCAACAATTCTTTCTTTTAAATCTTGGGGGACATTATATTTTTGAATTATTGATTGTTCAATCAATAAATGTATAAATTCATGTTGCAACAGACCAACCACTGCTTTTGAATTATAAACATGCTTTCGAAACATTCTAAGAATTATGAGTGATTTTTCATTCCAATAATATGAACCACCGGAACCATAAGTTGTTTGTATTTCTAGAATGTTTGGTAATTGGAGGCCCCATTTTTTCGCCATTGGTGCCAATGTGTCGACAACAGATTGTAAAGCAGGAACAGAATCGGTTTGCAATATATGATCTAATTCTTGCAGGTTTTTGACATTATAAATTTCATTCATAAAAATGTTACGATATTTTTCGATTTGTTCAGAGGTCAGTTCTTCAATATCGTACATTTCGTACATAGCCAGATGATTTGGAATAAACATATCATATTCATATCCCAAATGTTTTAATCGTGAATGATAAGAACGATGTTTACGTTCGATGAAGCCCCAAGCTTCTTCAGCGGTCATTGGCCTGTATGTAATTTTCATAATATCATTGTATCACAAGCATAATCAAAATCCAATAGAATTTATAATCAATTCGTTGAATCCGAGCCGAGACAGATTATTAAAAAAGTTAGGTTTCTAGCCTTTTTTACGAAAACAGTTTGATAATGGTGGAAAAACTTGTCCTTTATAAAGGACAAGTTATTGAACTGTTTCGAACCCGTCCGAAGTCAAGGTGGCAAAGAAAAACACCGTCCCGTGGGGGACGGCGGTAATCTTGGCTCGGGCAGCTGGACTCGAACCAGCGACATACGGATTAACAGTCCGTTGTTCTACCGACTGAACTATGCCCGAATAACTTTGCAGCCCTGCCACTTTACAACATATTTTTCCATTTTTCAAGAAGAATTATTCTCAGTGTTTTTTTAATTATTGCGGTCGTCGGGTTTTGATGCTATATTCCAACCCGTCCAATCAAATGCTAGCAAAAGGAAGGCAAAATGTTATTGAAAGGAAAAAAGATTTTAATCACCGGCGTTGCCAATGATTTCTCCATGGCTTGGGCCATTGCAAAGCGCGCAGCCGAGCAGGGCGCCGAAATCGCCATGCCGTTCGGCAGCGACCGCGTGGAAAGGCGCGTCCGCCCGCTGGCCGAATCCATCGGCGCGAAATTCGTCCAGCCGTGCAATGTCCAAGATGACGCCCAGATGGACGCTTTATTCGGCGCGATTGAGAAAGAATGGGGCGGGCTGGACGGAATGCTGCACGCCATCGCTTTTTCCGACAAAAGCGAGCTTGTCGGCCGCTATGCTGACACCAGCCGCGAAAACTTCAAGAATACCATGGATATTTCCGCTTATTCATTGGTTGATTTGACCCGCCGCAGCGCCAGGCTGATGAAAAACGGCGGCAGCATAATCACACTGACATATTACGGCGGCGAAAAATCCGTCCCGAACTATAATGTGATGGGCGTCGCGAAAAGCGCGCTGGACAGCAGCGTCCGATATCTGGCCGCGGATTTGGGCAAAGACGGAATCCGGGTAAATGCAATCAGCGCGGGGCCGATAATTACATTGGCGTCCAGCGGCGTGGGCGGGTTCAAGTCCATGCTGAAAATGAATTCGCGCATCACTCCGCTGCGCCGGAACATGACATTGGAAGATGTCAGCGGCGCCGCCTTGTACCTGTTCAGCGACCTATCCGGCGCGGTCACGGGCGAAATACATCATGTTGATTGCGGATATTCCACAACCGGCATGGTGCCTAACGAATTGCAGGAATTGATTTTGAATAATATCGGCGAGTAAGAAAAATCCGGCATCCGCCGGATTTTTTATTTTTGCTTTTTGAATTATTATTTCTTGATGTTTAAGAAATGGCATCACCGGATGCCCGTTTTGCGAGTAATTTTCTTAATATTAATATAAAAATTCAATTGTAAATATGTCTGATATTTTATACCATGATGTCATGGCCAAGATTCCTGATTTGTTTATAAAAGCCGAACACGCGGACTTGATGCAAAAGCTCGGCGCGTGGGATGTCGCGTATCATCAGAACGACGCGCCGCTGGTTGACGACGCGACTTATGACGCGGCGAAAAAGCGCGCTTTGGAGATAGAGGCGCAATATCCCGAATTAGCCGCCGCCGGCGCGTCCGTTCGGGTCGGCGCCGCGCCCGCCCGCGAATTCAAGACCTTTCAGCACAATGTCCCGATGCTGTCGATATCAGATGTTTTTGACGAAGCCGAAGTCGCGGGCTGGCTGAAAAAAACTGCGGATTCGGATATATTCATAGAGCTGAAAGTGGACGGCGTGTCTTTTTCCGCCCGCTATGAGCATGGCGCGCTTGTCCGCGGGCTGACGCGCGGCAGCGGCATTGCCGGCGAAGACATTACCGAAAATATTAAAACCATAGCCGATATTCCAAAGACTTTGCGCGGCGATTTTCCGGATGTTTTAGAGGTTCGCGGCGAGGTTTATATGTCGCGCGCCGACTTTATTGCGCTGAACGAGCAGTCAGAGAGAAAGTTCGCGAATCCGCGCAACGCCGCAGCCGGGTCTTTGCGCCAGCTGAATCCGGAAATCACGGCATCGCGGCGGCTGTCCGCGTTCGGATACACTTATGGCGAAGTATCGTCGCGCGATTGGGAAACGCAGGGCGAATTTTTCGACCGGCTGGCGCAATGGGGCTTTGCGACCACTAAAAAGTGGGCGCGGCATGCGCGGACTCTGGACGATATTCAGACGCGCTATAATGAAATCATGATGTCGCGCGCCCAGATTCCTTTTGACATCGACGGACTGGTTTTAAAGGTCGACAGCATATCCGTTCAGGAAAAAATGGGCTCCACCGCGCAAAGCCCGCGCTGGGAAGTAGCTTACAAATTTCCGGCCGCGCGCGGAATAACGACATTAAGCGATATCACGATACAAGTCGGGCGCACGGGCGTTCTGACCCCCGTGGCGGAGTTGGCGCCGATAAACATCGGCGGCGTGCTGGTGTCGCGCGCAACCTTGCACAACGCGGACGAGATAGAGCGCAAAGGGCTGCATGTAGGCGACAAGGTCGTCGTCCAGCGCGCGGGCGATGTTATCCCCCAGGTTATTCAGGTCGTTGAATCCGCGCCGGACGCAACGCCTTATGAGTTTCCGGACAAGTGCCCGGAATGCGGCGGCGCGGTCGTGCAGACGACTGGAAAAATCGCGCGGCGCTGCGTGAACGCCCTTAACTGTCCGGCGCAGAGAATAGGCGAGCTGGAACACTTTGTCTCGCGCAAGGGATTCGATATAGAAGGGCTGGGGGAAAAGCAGTTAGAGCTGTTTGTTTCCAAAGGCTGGCTGAAATCTCCCGCCGACATATTCAATTTGATAGAAAATCATAAATCGGAAATCATAAATCTTGACGGGTTTGGCGAAAAGTCTGTCGCGAACTTGGAGGAATCAATCGATCGCGCGCGCCATACGGACTTGCGGCGGGTGCTGTTCGCAATCGGAATTCCAGAGGTCGGCGAAGTAACGGCGAAAATCCTGGCGCGCGAATTTGAAAGCTTGGAAGCTTTGCGCGCCGCGCCGGAATCAAGGCTGGTTCAAATCGACGGAATCGGCGAAGTAATGGCGCGAGAGATTGTGTCGTTCTTTGCGGACGAGCATAATGCGGCCGTGCTGGACGAATTGTTAAAATACATAAATATTCCGTCTTATGTCTTGCGCATTGCGCCTCATGTCTTATCAGGCAAAAAAATTGTTCTGACCGGAATATTGGAAAAATACTCGCGCGATGAAGCCAAGGAAATATTGGAAAAATTAGGCGCGAAAGTCCAAGGCAGTGTTTCCGCCAAGACGGACATTGTGATTGCCGGCCGCGACGCCGGCGGCAAACTGGCCAAGGCGCAAGAACTGGGGATAACAATCTGGTCTGAGGAAGATTTTGAAAATGCGGTGCAAAGCGATGCTTAACAAGAAAAATCTTGATCAGGAAAAGCCGTCCTTGAAAATTCGGCTGTTTGCATTCGCGCTGAATTCGATAATGGTCGTCGCGGCAGCTGCGGCCGTGTATATCCTGATCGTATTTTTGCAGATGCCGTCGCTGGATTCCATCTTGCGCGAAACGCGCCTGCCGTCGATAACATTTTTGGACAAAGATGGAAACGAAATCCGCAGCAGCAACAAAATCATGGGCCGGCCCGTGTCCGTCAACAGCTTGCCGCCGCATGTGTGGCAGGCGATAATAGCAATCGAAGACAAGCGCTTTTTCAGCCACGGCGCAATAGACATTCGCGGAATGACGCGCGCGGTTTTTTACAATCTGGCGTCCGGACGAATCGCGGCGGGCGGGTCGTCCATCAGCCAGCAGACCGCCAAGAATGTCTTTCTGTCGCGGGATAAGAAAATGTCCCGCAAAATCCAGGAGTTGATTTTGTCTTACTGGCTGGAAAACCGTTTTGATAAAAACCAGATTCTGGATCTGTACATGAACAGGGTGTCGCTGGCCGGCGGACTGCGCGGAATCGACGCGGCGTCGAAAATACTGTTTCAGAAAAATGCTGACAAGCTGACTATCGCGCAATCCGCTCAAATCGCGGCCATGCTGAAAGCTCCGACCGCTTACAGCCCCGCGAAGAATCCGGAAAGAAACATCGCGCGCGCGCGCGTGGTGCTGAAAGAAATGGTGCGCCAGGGATACATCACTTTGGATCAGGCGCGCGCCGCCAACAAAGACCTGCGTCCGGCGGTATTGTCGGCAGATACGAACATATACCGATATTGGACCGACTTTGTGATTGATGAAGTGGAATCGCGCCTGGGAAGTTTTGATTCCGATTTGCAGGTGCACACGACGATGGATTCGGCTTTGCAGGAACGAATTGCGGCGGCCGTTTCCGAAAAGCTGGGCGGATATCAGGGCGCGGCGCTTGCAATTTCTCGCAAAGGCGCGATACGCGGCATGGTCGGCGGCGCGGATTATCAATCCAGCCAGTTCAACCGCGCGCTGGCCATGCGCCAGCCCGGCAGCGCGTTCAAGACCGTCGTGTATCTGGCGGCTTTGGAAAACGGAATGACATCGAATTCTTATGTCAATGATTCACCGTTTGCAATCGGCGATTACAATCCGAAGAATTATAATCAAAAATATTACGGCGACATGACTCTGGCGGCGGCGTTTGCGAAAAGCGTGAATTCGGTTCCGCTGAAGCTGGCTGAAAAATACGGAATGGACGAAGTGTTGTCCATGGCGGGCAGGCTGGGGGTCGGCGCGAAGCTTAGACGCGAATATTCCACCGTATTGGGCGCTTCGGAAATGAGCCTGATGGACTTGACGACGATGTATGGTGTGATTTGGAATGAAGGCCGTTCTGTGCGCCCTTATTCGATAGAGAAAATCACAAGCGGCGGCGCGGTTCTGTACGAGCGCAATCCGTCAGAGCCGATTCAGATACTGACCGCGCATACCGCGGAAGAAATGCAGAGATTGCTGGCCGATGTCATAAAGCCCGCCGGAACCGGCCACCGCGCGGCCGCGCCCGATGTTTTGGGCGGCAAGACCGGAACCAGCAACGAAAACCGAGACGCCTGGTTCATCGGCGCGACCAGAAATCTGACAATCGGAGTTTGGGTTGGAAACGACGACTTTTCCCCAATGAGCAGCAAAATCACCGGCGGAACAATCCCTGCGGAAATATTCAAAAAAGCGGCGGCTGGAAAATAAAAATCAATATGAGTAATAGCATGTCGAAGTTAGTTCATATCGGCCGATGCTGTCGGAAAATGTGTATCCGGGATCGACTTGGCATGATTTTGTGCTGCTGTCATACACGGCTCTGTCCACGCCGTTTATATCTTTTATCGGCGGGCAAGTGCATGTGGAATAGTCCATGTAAAGGCCATATCCGTGCGTTGTGAATCCGCCGCACGAACAAGTGCCGCCTGTTTTGACTTTATCCGGATTATCGGCGCAGTTGCATTGTGTTTTTGAATAACATTTGCCCTGGTATGCGCCTTTTTGCAGCCTCTCCTCCAATTGCTGAGCCGTCCATACGAAATCGCATATTTGCAGGATTGAGTCATACATGAGGCGCGGCAGGTATATTCCCATGCCGCTGTGCTCAAAAGGAGGGCAGAATTCCAGATGAGGCCCGGAATAATCGCATACATAAAAGCTGGAGCTGTCTATTTTGTTTTCCAGTAATGCGCCGGTGCCTTTTGCTTGGCATTCATCAACGGCATACTGATAGGCCTCGTCATAGGAGTATTCCTTTGAAAAACCATCGGAACATAAAAGAGAAATGTTCAGAATTGTCAGTATTAAAAAATATTTCTTCATTTTTCCATGCCTTTTTTAAAACAGCTGGAAAAATCCCATTTAAGAGCCGTGCCAGCTTTTGCGCAAATGTTATGTTTTATGTCCCGCAAAAAACCGGCCAAGCGGCCGGCCGGCAAAATTGCGAACGTTATCGCTCCGGCAATTTGCTTTCTTTAAAGCATGACGCGATTCTTAACACGCGCTGCTTGCATAAGGGGTTTTTCCATACCCCAACGAATAGATGGGGTATAATTCATTTATATGAAAATATTGTAAGGCGAAATACAGATTAAGTAAAGAGATTTTTTAGAGAAATAAATTTATTTTTTCCAGCTCTCATTTATGGTATAATCATTGCATGATGAAATTAAAGTTCTATGCCATTCCAGCGATTATTTGCGCCATATTTGCCGCGACTGCGGCGCGGGCTGGCTGGCAATATCCCGGAGATTATCTGGGCGACGGGTGGTATCAGGATGATGGAATGCGTTTTATAATATCCGTCCGCGGCGGCGCGTCGATCAGGCGCGGTTCCGTCAATAATGAAATCAGCTCTTTGACAAACGGGTACTATGTAAATCCGGCGGACAATACGGTCGTGTCGGTCGCATATTACGAGGACTGCGTAGGGGAAGGCCTTTGCACGGATTATTTGTACGCGGGCATCGGCGATATTTCAAAGCTTCCCGCCGGCAAGAATTTTTCAGCATTTTCTTTCGCGGCCGGCGCCAGCATCGGCTGGACCGTGCCAAACTTGCCGCAATGGCGAACGGAAATCGGCTGGGACCATATATCAGCGAGCGAATACAACGCATCGCCTTTGTTCGAGGGGGACCTTGAATTGCAGGGCGGGCAAGTAAGCGATGTTGTCGCGCATGTGCAAAGCGGCGGCGCGCATTCCAGCGCGACCACAGATATTATCAGCGCGATGGCTTTCTACGATTTCTTTGACGGAATTCGCAAGCCTGTTCATGAATTCATACCGTATGTCGGTCTGGGCATAGGCTATTCGGACACCAAAACGATATTGAATTTGTCTGATTTGTACGGCGACTTGTCTTTGTCGGTTGATTTGCAGAATTACGGCGAATTAGACGAATACCTGGTATTGCAATTTTACAAATCCGAACATTCGAATTCGAATGTGGCCGGATTGCTGGCGCTGGGTTTTTCTTATGGTTTGAGCGAAAACGCGTTTCTGGACTTTGGCCTGAGGGTCGCGTATGTGCCGAAAATAAAGTGGGTGCTGTCAAGCGAAGACGGCAGCCGTCATCGCAATTGGTTTTCGGCGACAAATCTGATATATACCAATTTGATGCTTGGCGTGCGGTTTGAGTTTTAAATGACCTCGGATCGCCGTCGGTTTTAAAATCTTCCCATTTTTGTCGGGCGGTAAGACAAGGCTTCGGCCAGGTCGGGCATTTCGATTTTGTCCGCGCCGCGCAAATCTGCAATCGTCCGCGCGATTCTTTTTATCCGGTTGTATCCGCGCGCGGACATTCCCATTTTTTCGGCCGCGGTATTCAGAAAGTTTGTCAGCTGGCCGTCCAGCGGGGCATGCTGTTCCAAGTCTTTGCCGTCAAGACATGCGTTTGTCTTTCCCTGGCGGCTCAATTGCCTGTCGCGCGCGGCGATAACACGGCTGCGGATTATCGCGCTGCAATCCCCGGTGCTTTTGTCTTCATTCATTTCCCATGGATTCACCGCATCCACATCTACATGCAGATCGATTCTATCCAGCAATGGGCCGGAGATTTTATTCTGATAGGTTTCCGCGCATCTGGGCGCGCGCGAGCAGGAAAGAGCCGGATTGCCCAAGTGCCCGCAAGGGCACGGATTCATCGCGGCAATCAGCTGGAACCGCGCCGGATAAGTCGCCGCGCGGCGGGCGCGGTTGATTGTTATTGCGCCGGCTTCTATCGGCTGGCGCAGTATTTCCAGAGTAGCGCGGCTGAATTCGGGCAGCTCGTCCAAAAATAAAATCCCGTTGTGCGCCAGTGATATCTCGCCCGGCTTTGCATCCGCGCTGCCGCCGGCCAATGATACCGGGCTGGCCGTGTGATGCACGGCGCGGAAGGGGCGCGACGACACCAGGCTTTGCGAATTCAGCTGTCCGGCTATGGAATATATCACCGAAGATTCCAAAATTTCATCCGCCGTCATTTCAGGCATGATTCCGGGCAGCCGCGAAGCCAGCATGGTCTTGCCCGAACCCGGCGGCCCGACCATCAGCATCGCATGCCCGCCGGCCGCCGCGATTTCCAAAGCGCGTTTGGCCGCAGCCTGGCCTTTGACTTCCGCCATATCTCCCGCCGGATTCGCATTTCCGCACGGATTCAGCAAAGGCGGCACGGGCAGTACTTGAGTGCCCTTGAAATGATTTATCAAATCCAGAATATGATTCGCCGCCAGAATATCCGAATGGCCGGCCCATCGCGCCTCGCATCCTTGGGCACCGGGGCAGATTATCCCCATTTCGTTTTTGTTTGCCCATCGGCTTGCGGGCAGAACTCCGTTGGTTTTAGTAATCGCGCCGTTTAATCCGATTTCGCCCAGAATCAGATACTTTGACAGCTCGTTTTCCGGCAGTATGTTCAGCGCGCACAAAATCCCGCATAAAATCGGCAGGTCGAAGTGAGAGCCCGATTTCTCCACATCCGCCGGCGACAGATTCACTGTCAGCCTTTTTGACGGCAATGACAGGTTCAAAGCCATCAAAACATTTCTGATTCTTTCGGCGGATTCCTTGACCGCGCGGTCCGCCAGTCCGATGATGTTGAATTCTGGTTTTGACAAGCCGGAGGAAAGCTGGATCTGAACATCGATTTTCGTCGCGTCCAATCCGTTGAAGATTATCGAATTCAAAGATATCATGACGGCATATTAAAGCTTGCATAAATATTTTTCAAGTTATAAGATGTTCCGCATGAGAAAAAGGATAAAAAAATATGCCGAAAAAAAATAAAAATATTGCTCGCGAATGGTTTGACACCCTGTTTTACGGCGCGCTGATAGCGATAATTTTCAGAAGTCTTTTATTAGAGCCCTTTAATATCCCGTCAGGCTCGATGATACCGACCCTGCATGTGGGCGACCATATATTTGTTCAAAAGTGGTCTTACGGATATTCGCGCTATTCGTTCCCGTTCGGATCGTGGAGATTATGGAACGGACGCTTCTTGTCCAAAGAGCCCGAAGTCGGCGATGTGGTCGTCTTTCGCAATCCGGCGAACGAATCTTTGGATTATGTAAAGCGACTGATTGCAAAACCCGGCGACACCGTTCAGATGATTTCGGGCCGGCTGCATATAAACGGAAAGCAGGTGGAGCGCAAAGAACCCCGCCCCTACATCGTGGCGATTTTGCGCAAGTCTCTGCGCGGCGTCGGATATTACAAGGACAACATATCGGTAAAGGGAAACAAAATATGGATGGACAACGCGCCGGTCGGATTCAATTACACAATCGAATACAAAAGCGATGAATTCTGCGACAGGCATCCGAACGAATGCGATGTGTTCGGCGCCACGGAATACACAGAGGTATTGCCGAACGGATTGCAGCACAGCATAATAGAAATGTCCGACAGCGCAAAATACGACGACACTCAGTTGTTCACCGTCCCGTCCGATCATTACTTCTTTATGGGCGATAACCGCGACAACAGCGGCGACAGCAGGGCGGATGTCGGGTATGTCCCGCGCGACAACCTGCTGGGCAAGGTTTGGTCTGTATGGTATTCGCACAATTATTACGCGCCGATGCTGATGATTTGGAATTGGGGCGGCAAGATGCGCTGGGACAGATTCGGACTGGGGATAAACTAATTGAAGGCCGCTTTTTATGAAAAAGCTTGGATATGATTTTAAGAATCCTGAATTGCTTGCGCTGGCTCTGACGCAATCCGGCGCGGACGCCGATAATAATAACGAGCGTCTGGAATTCGTCGGCGACCGCGTGCTGGGGCTGGCTGTCGCGCTGCTGCTGTTCGATATGTTCGGAAAAGAATCCGAAGGCGAGCTTGCGCGCCGTCATGCAGTCTTGGTTTCAACGGAAACTTTGGCTTCTGTCGCGATGGAGCTGGGGCTGGACAAGAAAGTCCGCCACGGGCACATGACCGGCGGCCGGCGGCGGCATATTCTTGCGAATGCAATGGAGGCTGTTCTGGGCGCCGTTTTCATTGACGGCGGATTTGATGCCGCGCAAAATGTCATAGCCGCCATTTGGCACGATATCGCGGCCGCAGTTCCGGTTGCGCCAAAAGACCCAAAGACCGCATTACAGGAATTTGTCCAGAAAAAAGACAGCGGCGCTTTGCCGGTTTATGAATTTCTGGATTCAACCGGCGCGTCTCATGACCCCGTGTTCAATGTTTCCGTAACGGCGCTGGGCAAGACGGCGAAAAGCAGCGGCGCATCCAAAAAAGCCGCCAGTATCGCCGCCGCCGCCGCATTGCTGCGCATGTTTGATGAACTGTTATGAAATTTCTTGCAATTTTGGCGTCGGGCGGCTAGAATCACATCCGTAATCAAAGGATATATTTTATGTTTTCAATATTGCTTGTCTTGCTGGTGATAGTGGCGATTTTCATGATAGGGCTGATTTTATTGCAAAAATCCGAGGGCAGCGGCATTTCCGGCTCTTCGGCGGCATCAATGTTTGGCGGCGTTCTTACGGGGGCGTCGGCGGGAAATTTCCTGACCAAGATGACGGCGTGGCTGGCCACTTTGTTTTTTATTATTTGCGCTTTGCTGGCTATTATTTCTTCCAAGTCCGATATCGAAACGCGGCAAAGCGGGCTGCGCGGCGAATTAATGCAGACGGAACAGCCGGTTCAAGCCCCGCAAAATTAATGTTATGAAAAACGCCGCTGTTCGCGGCGTTTGTTTATTTTACTTTATTAAATTCATTATTTATATAGGTATCCAAAGGGCCGCCTTTGAGACGCGCCTTGATAAGCCTGCTTCCGTAATACATAAGCGCCATGCCGAACAGCAGGCTCGGCGTGTGCGCCGATTCCAGATTTGCAAAGAAAACCAAGGCGCCGAGCCCGCCCGCAAGAATGCCGGCGCCTTCGTTCTGGTCTCTATTGTGGCATAAATGCCGTTTAAATTTATAATTTGCCTTGCGATTGAATTTAGTATATTTTTCGCAGATGTTATAGTTGGCGCGAGCCCGCCATGACATTTCGTCAATATTTTTTAATTCACCTTTGTGCTTTACAAAGAGGATTTTATCGCCAGGTTTATAATTTTTATTTTTTTTCAATTTTATTCACTTTTGTTTTTTTATTGTATTCCTTGTACAGTTTCTCAATGCAAATATAAACGATAAGGGCGGATACGGCGGTAATCAGTCCGGCCAGCAGCCCATCGGAAAATATCGCGAACAAAGCAATAGAAATCAGCATTATGACCGTATAGCTCAAATTGTTCGCCATTATGTTCAGTATTTTGTTAAAAGTCTTCATTTTTTCCTTCCTTTGTTCAGAAAATCACATGCCCGCCCAATCTCGATGTTCTGGGGATTGGCCCGAACGAGGAATTGCGGCTGACATAAATGTTTCCTGTGATTATAAAGTCTCCGCAAAATTTCAGCATTTCGACATTGCGCAAAAACAAGCTGCCATTGATTCGCAAATTGCAGGGCAGTGTGAATCTGCGCATATTTTGCAGATACAGATTGCCTTGGATAGTGGTTCCGCATGGCAATTTGCCGCCCGTCAGCATTCCGTCAATAATGACATCGCCGCGAGATTTGCATTCTTTCGCCTTGACTGTTTTAAGTGTATCAAATCTGCATCCGCTTTTCATCTCTTTTTTCAACGGCAGAGAAATTCTCTTTTCCGGCTTGATTTCCCGCGTTGTTATTTTTACGGGTTGTGCGGGCGTCGGCATTTTAATTTCCGCCGCTGCTGTTTTATCTGCGGCAATTTCAGGAACCTTGTCGGATGCGACAAATACAATCGGCTGGCGGCGGCACTTTACAATGTCGATAATCAGCATGGAAAACAGAACGATTATAGCGCTCAGCAGGGTAGTATTGACCAAGCCTATCAAATCGATGCGGCATATTTGACGCCATATTTTTCCGCACAAGGCAAAAAGCGCGCGCAAAGGCCAGGAAATAATATTCCATGCGGCGGCGGCGCCCGTTTCGCGCTTTGCGTTTTTCTGCTTGCCGCTTTCGATGCGGCTTGCGGCGGTCTTTAATTTCATTCGTTTAAACATTTTATTAACCTTTTGGGGATATTGTAGTGCTAAATTTAAATTTGTCAAGTATCCCTATAAAAAAAACTTAACATTGGGTTCAGCTCTGAAAGTCTTAATACCATTAACGAAAGCGATTTTGCTGAAATTTATTCCTTGGCCGCAATGCGAAGCATGTAAAATAGGCATTAATTGAACATCCGCATTTCTGCGGATTTTTATTTATTTTGACATTTCGGTCTGCTGAGTGTGCAATTGCCGAAAATTATATCTTGCAATTTGAGTAATTTGATATAAAATAAAAAACCATTGCGCCCATAGCTTAACTGGATAAAGCATCTGACTACGGATCAGAAGACTGAGAGTTCGAATCTTTCTGGGCGCGCCAATCTGTTTTTTCGGTCATTTTAACAAACTCATCAAACGGAATTTTTAAGTCAAAACAAAGAGTTCCGTCTTTTAAAATCAAAGTTCGGAAGATTGATTTTATTATGCCTCGCCGGTGGGGTACTTCCGAACTTTCTATAAAATCATCCGCCACGCACGCCGCCGCAGTGAAAATCTGAATAATTGTATCATTTTGAAGATGACAATGAAAAACTGGCAAACCAGATAAGGAATACGGTGCAACGCGTCAGCATAAAGCGTGAAGCGGGATATAGCGCCGCGCAGATAAAGGAAGCTGATACACGGGCCAAAATACAAGCCAGAACGGACAAACGAACCCAGGTCGCGAATGCGTCTGATTTGTTGTATCAACCCGAAGCCGGGCTAGTGGCACGGTTAACAGGCAGTGAATTGGGCGAACATTCAGATATAAAACAATTGCGTTCATCTGCGTCCGATTGGTATAAAAATAATTTGCTTGGCAAGATAATTACGCGGCCGGAAATAGGCGATATTCATTTTTATAATCGCGGACTGAAAGAATTTCGTTCATACGGTGCAAATCCTATTAAGTTAAAATCAGTAGTTGCAATTCCTGATTTAATAAAAAACGGGCAATATACCGGATTTGTTAAAAGCTATAAAAACCGAAAATATGGAATAGTTGGATTTCATCATTTTATCGGGAATATTAATTTGAATGGGGAATTTATATCTGAAGAAGTATTGGTCGCACAGGATAATCAAGGAAATTTGTTTTATCAATTAAAGATGCCTGAGGGGGATACCGAATTCCAAATCCGGGCCCCGTCAGGCTTCTTAAATCAGACTATACCTAATTTCGATGATGAAGTCAACATAAAAATTGTCAAGCAGAATAACCCGCAAGGCACGGCAACCGACCGTTTTCGCGCGGCGTATTCGCCGGCGCTGCAAAAGATAATATTCAAGCCCAACGCGGATATAACAAGCATAGTTCACGAATTCAGCCATCTGTTTATGGACAACTATTTCAAATGGATGCGGTCGGGACAGGCAAGCGAATCATTCCGCCAGCGCTGGGGCGCGGTGGAAGAATGGGCGGGCATGCTGGGACATGCAGAGTTCGGAACTTGGGGGATAGTCGCCTTGATTGCCGCCGCTGCGCTGTTTGCGGTATTGCTGATGATAATACCGCTGCTGAAATTCTTGCGGGAAAACTTCGATATATCCTTTGATAAGGAAAACGGATTAAAAGTGAGCGAGCAGCACCAAGACGATACGATGAATTAAAAAAACACGGTGCTAAATCTCCGCTATCCAGCAGTGGTTTAACACCGTATGAGGGCATTATAAGACAATTATCGTTTCAAGTCAAGGATTTTATGATTTTTTGTGATTATTATAATACGTCGCATTTTGCCACTGTGCTGTAATGAGAGTTCTCGCTTTATTTTTGATATAGCAATTTGTTCATTCAGCCTAATTCGTCGCAAGTCAAAAATAATATTTTCAGATTGTTTCTGAGCTTTTCTGAAATTATTCTCGATTGTCCGCTTGCTGTTGCCGCATGGAGATTTTATCTCCCATCTGCACCCGTCTATTAAAACATCAGGCGAATATATGCCCTTGGTATAGCTGGGGGCTAGAAATTCGACATCTTTGCCGAGTTCTGCAAAAAAATTTGTGGTTTCAAGTTCGTGCTTTTCGGGAATGACGCCACAGGGAATGATAATCTTGCCGTATTTGTTCATGGGCGGATTATACGACAATAATAACAAATTACAAGGTGAAATTATGAAGCCCCGACCGTATCGCAATCTTATCAATCAGCCTGGCACCAGTATTTCAGACGCTGGACGAAAATGTATATGTTATCGCCGGTAAAATTGAAATCGATTTAGGTTTTTTATTGACAACAGTCTGAAAACAGCGCATAATGTGGCTATAAAAGTTCTATAAAACTATGCCTAATCTAAACCACCGTTTATTTTCGGCATTTTTTTATTTTTTAAAATCCCTGATTTCTGCGACATTTTAATCCCCCCGATATGCCTAATCCAAAGGGTGGTTTGTTATGTGCACTCTTGGGCATGATTATGGCTGTATCAGTCAATACGGCAGAGGGAGCAACGGGCTATGCGTGTTATTCTTCGACGCCAATAAGTCCGACTTCATGTAGTAGTTCTGCATACACCGACTTCACAGGCGGCTGGGCTGTTTTTGGCTGCACCGGCAGCAATGTCAAATTATTTTACGGTGCCAGCGGTTGCTCTGCTACATCTGGAAGTGTTGCTGTTGCAGGAAATCCAACATTTAGTTCCATCGGCGGACAGTATTGCTGGTGCAAGATGTACGGGACAGATTTGGGTACTGTGTCGCGTTCGTGGGTCGGCGGCGGCGATTATAGTTCCGCGTCTGAGTGCGCGTACGGTTGTGTTATCGACTGCGGGTACATCGCCCAGTACGATCCCGACCTTCGGTTGGCGCTGTTTTCTAATTAAAAATGGGGGGACAAATCCGAGCCTGGAACATGCCCCTCTTGATAAAGAGGGGAGGTTTTCCGAGCAAGCTTGCTTGCCGGAAAAGCGGGGAGATTTCTTTTTAATTAACATCTAGAAACTTAAACCATAAATTCTATTAGTGCCAACCTTCAACCAGAAATCCCCCAAGAGTTGCTAGCTTCGCCTATGGCTCAGCAAGCCAACTCTGTCCCCTTTACCAAGGGGGACAAATCTGAGACCGAATTCTTGCGCCAGGTTTTGAGCTTGGGGGGACCTCTTTATCAAGGGGGACAAATCCGAGCACGGGGTTAAGCCCCTCTTGATAAAGAGGGGAGGTTTTCCGAGCAAGCTTTGCTTGCCGGAAAAGCGGGGGGATTTGTGGTTAATTATTAGAGAAAGATTTTTATTTATTAATAATAAGTTTTTTGCATTTTTTAAATAATAGCTATTAACCGCAAATTCAAAATATAATTATTAATACCACCCCCTAACCACAAATCCCCCAAGAGTTTCTAGGCTCGTTGCACTCGCCAATAAACTCTGTCCCCCTTTACCAAGGGGGACAAGCCAAGACCGAATTTGCGGGGTCGTCCTCGCCAAGCTCAGTTTATATTTCTACATGCTTTCCAGTCTTTTTATGCGTTCGGAGACCGGCGGGTGAGTCGCAAGCAAGTTGCTTGCGAATTCTTTCATATCTCCTGGATTTGCAATGCACATCGCAGACATTGATTTTACTTTATCCAAGCATTCCACCCGCGAATCCGCAGATATCTTTCGCAGCGCGGATGCCAGAGCCCGGGGGTTGCGCGTAATCTGCGCGCCGGTCGCGTCGGCTGCAAATTCTCGCTTTCTGGAAATCGCCATGCGCAGCAGCGGGCTTATTATCCAATTAAACACTATGAACGCCAGCCAGACCATCAGCAAAATCGCGCCGGAATTGTTTTTGTCGTTATTGCTGTTATGGCCTCCGCGCAATGCCATGCGCAGGATTATATCCGACGCGAAAACAGTCACGCCTACGCCGGTTATCAGCAGCATGTCCAAGCGAATGTCGCGGTTGCCTATATGCGACATTTCGTGCGCGATGACGCCTTCTAATTCCAGCTTGTCCAGCTTTTTGATTATGCCGCGCGTCAGCGCGATGCTGGCGTCTTTCGGCGTGCGGCCGGTGGCGAAGGCGTTCAATGATTCGTCTTCTATCACATAAACGCGCGGGCTGGGCAGCCCCGCCGCCAGCGCCACATTTTCAACGTTTCGAAATATCTCGCGGTATTCTTTTTCGTCCGCGCGAATCTCGCGCGCGCCCGCAAAAGACAGCATCATTGAATCGCCGAACGCCCATGACACCGCCAGCCATACCAGGCATGCCCCGATTGTCGGAACCGCGACCATCGCGGTGGTTTCCAGCGCGCTTTGCAAAGGCGCCGCCATCCAGACGAACAAAAACACGATCGCGATGAACAGCAGCGGAAAGGCCGCGACTAAAATCGCGGTTTTGATGTTGTTGCTTTTTATATGGTCATAGACGGTTCTGATTTTTTTCATAGCAAATGCTTCCTATTAAATTTTATCTTCGGCGCTTATATCATAGCAAAAAAGAAAGAAATGGAAATGAAAAATATTTTCCGAATATTTCCGGCCGCCGCATTTTGTCTGCTTGCGTCCGGCCGGCATGCGGTCGCTGTCCCCGCGTATTTGTCGGCCGCTGAGAGCGCGTGGCTGACAGTGGCGTCCGGCGGCATGGGGCCTCAGGCCGCGCTGGCCTCGCGTTTGCGGGACAGTCATGCGTCGAATATCGCGACTTTTCAGGATATTGTTTCGGTAATTGCCTATAACGAAAGCCCGCTGACGATTTTCGAAGTTATCCAGCATGTCGGCAATGCGTTTGCGGATATTTCGAATCCGCCCGCTTCGCGGGGCGCCCAAGGCATGCGGGTGGTTTTAGCCGGAAATGCGTTTGGCGGAATGTCGGAATTTGAATCCGAACAAAACGGCGATTTTAAGACAAAACGCGCCGGACTGCATGCCGGCGCGATGGGTTATGCGTCGGACAGGCTGGCGCTTGGTCTGGGATTTACAAGAAATTCGACTGATTCCGAAGACAAAAGAATTCATATCAACGCCGTCGCCAACAGCATCACATTGTTTGCGCAATATTCGGCGCCCGGCGGCGCGTTCGCCAATGCGGGATTCAATATTGGGCGAATAAATTGGAGCGGCGACAAGCTTGTTCAAAACATTTCCGATTCTTCTAATTATGACACCGACTTTCTTGCGGCGCAATTATCGGCCGGCGCAAGATTCGGCGGCGCGGCATTCCTTGTTCCGCAGCTGGGCGCGCGGTATGTTTATCTGTCGTCTGAAAAGCACACCGATCAGGCGGTTCAGTCTTTTGACGACTGGTCTTACGGGTCTTTCGGCGGGTTTGCCGGAATTCGCGCGGGCACGGAATTTCCGGCGGACGATTTTTATTTTGTCCCCAGCCTTTTTGCGGGCGGAGCTTACACTTTTTTCAGCCATGGTAATGAGTATATTCGAACGGAATTGATAAACGGCCAGACATATTATGCGCCGGTTGAATCCGGCGCAAGGCTTGCGCTGAATATCGGCGCGGGCTTTGGCATAAAAAGCGCTTCGTTTTCTGTTGATTTGGAATATAAATTTGATTACAGGCAGGAATTTGCAGCGCATGTCGGATTTTTAAACTTGAAGCTTTATTTTTAAACGTTATAATAAACAACAAAAGGAAGAGAACATGGCAAAAAAAATCAAAATTATTAAAAACGGGCCTTATGAAGTTTCAGGCGGAATACCTTTGTCAAAAAAGGAAATCGCAATGACGAATCAGGGCGTTCTGGGCTTGAAAAAGATAAAAGATTATCAGCCGGAAAATCCTGAGACTTATCACCTTTGCCGATGCGGCAGGTCAAAGACCGCGCCTTTTTGCGACGGTTCTCACACGCATGGATTTGAAGGAACCGAGGTCGCGGACAGAAGAAAATACGACCAGCGCGCGGAAGTGCAAAAGGGGCCCGATTTGGATTTGCAGGACGACAACAGATGCGCCTTTGCAAGATTCTGCCACCGCCAGCGCGCCGAGGTCTGGACTTTGACCGCGCATTCCGATGACCCGGAAAACCGCAGGGAAGCCATCGAAGGCATAACGGAATGCCCGGCCGGCCGGCTGGTCGCGCGCGACAAAGACGGAAACATAATCGAAAAGCATTTCGAGCCGGAAATAGAAATCGTCGAAGACCCGCAGCGGAATTGCAGCGCCGGAATTTATGTAAAGGGAAATATTCCCATAGAATCGGCGGACGGAAAAATGTACGAGGTCAGAAACAGGGCCGCGCTTTGCCGATGCGGGCATTCCAGAAACACTCCTTTCTGCGACGCGACGCATGTCGGCATGGAATTTGACGACGAAGAGCAAAAATGACTTTGATTTGCGGGAAAATATTATGATATAATATTTTTCATGAAGTGTCCCAACGTTTTGTTTCTTGCGTTTTTGCTGTCGCCAGTCTTGTGCGCGAATGCTGCGGACAAGGGTTTTCTGACCGCGCAGTCTTTCCCGGGAACTTTCAGCGATTTGTCCTTTGTGGAAAGAATGAAGGTTTTAAAAGAAGGGTATGAGCCGTTTGAAACCAAGTATGACGAAGACGGCTTCTGCATTTCCGGATGCGCTTTTCAAGGCATGAGATTGGAAGACGCGGAAGATTATTACAGGCGGCAGGCAGAAATCGCCGCCGTGAAAGCAGAAGCTGTGCGCGCCCTGCATCCCGAATGGTCGGACAGTCAACAGCCGCAGGCGCCGATTCATTCCAATGCATCGCAGACCGTTCCTTTGCCGCCCGCGTATCAGCCGGCCGTGTATCAGCCGGCCGCTGATGCGTCCTCGGCGCGGGCGGCATGCCCTGTGCGCTCGCCCAGCAAGGAATCCATTCCGGCGGCTCAAACAATTCCCACTTGGTATCCGCTGAATGGCGCGGTGCATGTAAATTCATCTTATGGAAAAAGAAACGCGCCGGCGACTAAAAACGGCAGGCGCGGAACCAGCTGTCATCATGGCGTCGACCTGCGCGCGGCGACCGGAGATCCGGTTTTCGCGACCGTTGCGGGCACGGTTGTTTCCGCCGAATACAGCGGGGATTGCGGAAATTTTGTAAAAGTCAAAAGCTTGGACGGATTTTCGGTCGGATACTGCCATCTTAGCCGGATTATGGTGAAGAAAGGCGATGTTGTCGCAGCCGGATGCGTTGTCGGGCAGGCAGGCAATTCCGGAAACAGCGGCGGCGCTCATTTGCATTATATTGTCTATGATGAAAACAATGCGCAGATATGTCCGGAAAAATTCATGCCGTCCCACCAGAATATCAGCGGAAAGCCCGCATGCTCGACGCCGTGTTAGTTTTTTTTTAAGTCAGATTGCCGGCAGTCGTCCGGTCGTTCCGTTTTTTTAACCGTATTTCAAAAGAGCCGTTGTTCAGCGGCTTGCAAGATGAAATGTATGGCGCGATGATGCTGGTTTCGGCCCATTCTTGGAATTTCTTTTTCAATATTCCGCTGGCGCCAGTTATTACTTGAATTTTTCGCGCGGCGCCCGCGCCACCAGCGGCGCATTCGCCGATTGCCGCGACAATTTCCCGCCATGCCTCTTCGGCTGTTTTTCCATGAAAATCCAATATGATGCAGCATGGCGGGGGACTTGGAATTTCAGGAATCAGCCGGCTCAGCTTTAATTCGGCGCGGACTTGTTTTTTTACGACAGCCTCGTCCGGCGCAAAGTCCGCGTCTTGCATTTTTTCCAAATCAAATTCAGACAATTGTTTCATGGCCGGTTAAAATTATGCAATATTTGGCATTGGTTATTAAATAAAAAAACGCGCCGAAAGGCGCGGTTTTTTAAATGCTGTCGGCGTTTATCCATTTGCCGTTTTTCAACAATCCGGGCGCCATGCCCTCGCTGCTGCGCAATGTGTCGATAATACTGCGCGCTTTCGCCGAATCCAAGCCGGTTATGCGGACTTTATACATATCATTTTCATTTATAATGCTTACATTGCCGTATTGCTTCATTCCCTGCGCCAGGTTGGTCGCCCTGTCTTCCGCATAAAATGCGGCCACTTGGACGCTGTATTCGCCATCGGCGGCGGAAACGGGCGAGTATGATTCAACCGGTGTTGCGGCGGACGAGCCTAATGTCGCATTTTTTACCGCAATGCTTTGGTCAGCCAGCACCTGAACTTGAACTTTTGATTGTCCGGTTATGCCAAGCTTGCCGGCGGCCGCAGGCGACAAATCCATGATGCGGGTATTTACAAAAGGCCCGCGGTTGTTAACGCGAACAATCGCAGATGTTCCGTTATCCAAGTTTGTTATGCGCGCGATTGTGGGCAGCGGCAGAGTTTTGCTGGTGGCGACCATCTGGCTGGCATCAAATGTTTCGCCATTGCTGGTTTTGGAACCGTTCAGTTCCGCAGGGATAATTCCCGCGATTCCCGTTTGGTTATAGTTCATATCTTCCGTCGGGGTGTATTGGACGGTTTCCACCTTATAAGAACTGCCGATATAATATTTTGGCGCGGCGGCCATCAGATAAGCATCGTTCAGCGACTGGTCAGCCGACAGGTTTTCTTCGGCAAAGCCTTCGGTTCCGTATCCGCTGAAATTATTGTCAGAAGCGCCCTTATCCCCGCACGCGGCCAGCAAAGCCGTTAAAACTGCCAATGATATAAATTTCTTCATGTGGAACTCCTTGCATTCTTGTAATGCATTATATCATATAAAAAAGCAGGTTTCAAGAAAAAGGTTTGAGGTTTTAAGAAACCGCCCGCTATTTCAAACCTTGAACTTTTTTATTGATAATCCATGCGGACGGCAGGTACAGCGCGGCAAATCCCGCGATTGCGATACCCAGGTGTAAAATGCCGCTTATCGGGACAAATAAAAGCCCCGCGCCCAGCAGAGCCGACAGAACGCCGAAAGCGACGGACGCAATGACTGTACGTTTTTCAAGACGAAACAATCCCCGCCGTTTGCAAGTCCTGGCCAGCAGGTGGTTTTTCAAATAGCCGCTGGCCACCACGCCGATGGGTATCGCAAGGTATCCGGCAATCGGGAATAATGCCAGATATAATACGGTCGCCGCCGCCAGCGACATAATGCTGGTCTTTACCGGCGTCTTGACATCCTGGGCCGCCAGCAGAGTCTTGCTGTAAACCTGGCTGATTGTCATTGCCGGCAGGACAAAAACCTGAATCATAATCGCAATCGCCACCGCGTTTGTTGATTCCGGCGACCAGGCCCCGTATTCGAACAAATGCTTGATTATTGGCCTGGCTAAAACAAACAGGCCGGCGACGGCGGGCAATGTCAGCATAAGGGAGTGTCTGATAGATGAGTTCTGCTGGATATGCACCTTGCGCATGTTTTTGTCCGCAATGGCGTCCGACAGCGATGACAGCAATACCGTTCCGGCCGCCAGGCCGATCATGGCAAAAGGCAGCTGGACGATGCGGTCTGAATAATAAAGCCATGAAACCGCGCCGCTTTGAAAGCTTGCGACCAGAGTTCCGACAATGATGGTTATTTGATAAAATCCGCTGCCGAATATGCTGACGCCCAGTCTTTGGAACATCTGCTTTATCTTTGGCGTCCATTTTGGAACGATCAGCCGCAGTCCGAAATGTTTTTTTCTTATGCGCAGCCATAGAACGGCTGTTTGGATTATTCCGCTGGCTACCACCGTCGCCGCCATGATGTATAGAATGGCTCCGCTGAAATGATAGCCGCCCAGCAGCAGGGCGCCGATAAGCATGATGTTCAGCAGCGCCGGCATGAACGCGGCCAGCGCGAACTTGGAAAAAGCGTTCAGTATCGCGGACATGAAAGCCGACAGGCATACGAATATGACATAAAAGAACATTATCCTGGATATCAGGACGGTCAGCTCCATTTTCCCCGGGTCGTCGGCAAATCCGGGCGCCAGCATCCAAATCAGAATAGGCATGAATATCTCGCAGGCCAGTGTGATGCCCAGCAAGACCAGCGCCAGCCAGGAAAAAACATTTTCCGCAAAGCCCTTGTCTTTTTTCTGGTCCGCGAACATTGGGACGAATATGCTGGAAAGAGCGCCTTCGCCCAGCAGGTCGCGGAACAGGTTCGGCAGCTTGAAAGCGGCCAAGAATATGTCCGAAAGCCGTCCGGCGCCCAGAAAGCGCGCGATCAGCATGTCGCGGGCAAAACCGAATATGCGCGAAAGGCCGGTCATTGCTCCGACGTTGAAAATATGTTTGCCTAGTTTCATGGATTGAATTATACTCCCATTAAAATAGGAAAATCAAGTGATGAAAAAAATAGCTGTTTTATCTTTGCTGCTTGCTCTTTGCGCGTGCGCCGGCGAAGAAGTAATGACAGAGCAGACTCTGCCGGAAATATATGAGGCCGCCTATGCGGAAGCTGGCAAAAAAAACTATGAAAAGTCCGCTGCGGAATTCCTGAAAGCCGAAGGACAATTCCCGTCCAGCCCGTGGGCGGCCGACGCTTTGATAATGGCGGCTTATTCCCAGTATATGGATAACGACTTTGCGGGCAGCCTGCTGACGGCCGACCGGTTCATGCGGTTTCACCCCGGGCACAGGGATGTCCCATATATTCTGTATCTGCGCGGAATGTGCTATTACCGCCAGGTCAGCGATGTGCGGCGCGAGCCCGGTATGTCGGCCCATGCCTTGCAGCAGTTCCAGCAGCTGGTCGAAAGGTTTCCGAATTCGGAGTATGCGGAAAACGCCAAAAACAAAATCATGATTTTAAAGAATTATATCGCGGGCAAAATCATGTATTCCGCGCGCGGCGACATGGCCAGGCAAAACTGGCCCAGCGCGATAAACCGGCTGCAATCGGTGGTGGCCGGCGCCCAAGAAACTGTCATGACGGCAGAGGCGATGTACCGCCTGACCGAGGCTTCTGCGGCCATCGGCCTGATTGAACAGGCCGACGGCTGTGCGGCGATGCTGCGGCTGAATTTTCCAGACAGCGAATGGGCCAAGAAATTATCGAAATTAAATTCATAAAAATAATCCGGCGCGCGCCGGATTATTTTTATTTCTGTTTCTGAATCGCTTCCCTATACATTTCATTGGAAATCTCGGCCGCGGGTGTGGGCCCCTTCTGACCATTATAATGGCTGTTTGGGTTTTCATTGTACGGTTTTCGGTCGCCGATAAATTCTTCGTAGTAAATTTGACCGAACGGCATCAATGGAAAAACCATGGTCGGATACAGCACCTGAATCTCCAACGTCCATGTGCCGCAGAATCCGTCGTCTCCGCGTCCGGCCGTGTGATGATTCAGAATGAAATTCCGGCCGGTGGAAGATTTTCCGTCGATTTGCGGGAACAAGCGGTATGTTTCCGTCCATTCTTCGGTAGAGCCCAAATATCCGATTCCTGGCAGCAAAATCAATCCGCTTTCCGGAATTTCCAGGTCTATCGTTTCTTTTTTCCTGTCGCGCGGGTCGATAAAATATTTCGGATTTCTTATGTCGTATTTGCTGCGGTCAAGCAAGTATCTCAGATAATATCCAAAAGAGGTAAAATTATCGCGCATTGAATATTTTTTGCCTTCTGTATATTTGATTGCCGGCGTCATGCCCTTGGGCAATGTTCTGGTATAAACTTTCAGCATTTTGTTCAAATGCAAGTCATAACTGTTGCTGCCCAGGGAATTTGGGTCAAAAGGCTGTATGATGATATCTGGTTTCCCGTTCGGATTATCGGGATTTGGGGTGGACATTCTATTTAGTATCTCTGGGCCGCTAAGCTGCATGACAAATTCCTTTGTTTTTATTTGTCATTCTCTCGTTGGGGGAGATTAATATATTTTTTAGACAAATTCAAGAATTTTGATTCGCCATTCCCGCACAGGCGGGAATCTATCGTATAAAAACATTTTTTTGTTCATTTTTGATTTTTGCGTGCTAATATCGGGCCATGACTAAGACTTACTCTGGCTTTATTGCTATTATCGGGCCGACAAACGCCGGAAAAAGCACTCTGCTGAACCAAATAATGGGGCGCAAGGTGTCAATCGTATCGCACAAGGTGCAGACAACGCGAACCCGCTTGCGCGCGGTGAAGATGGCGGGCGACCGCCAGCTGATTTTCGTGGATACGCCCGGGGTGTTCAAGCCGGCGCGGCGACTTGATCGCGCTATGGTTTCCGCATCAATGAACGCGATTTCCGAAGCCGATGCGGTGCTGCTGGTGATTGACGCCACGCACGGGATTACCGCGACAGTTCGCGAATTGGCGAATAAGGCGGCCGCCCAGAAAAGCCCCGTCTTTGCCGTTATCAACAAAACCGACGCGGTGCGCAAGCAGGACTTGCTGCCGATTGCTGCGGAATTATCCGAACTGGCCGATTTCCGCGAGATATTCATGATTTCCGCGCTGAAAAACGACGCGGTTGAAAAAATGCTGGAATCTTTGGCGGCGGCAATGCCCGAAGGCCCTTATTTGTTCGAGCCGCGCGATCAAACCGATGTTCCGGACGAACTGTGGCTGGCGGAAATCACGCGTGAGAAAATATATAAATTCGTGCATCAGGAATTGCCTTATAAAATTCATGTGGCCACGGAAAAAGTCGAAACAGACCCGGAAGGAGTTCTGGAAATCTGGCAGAAAATCCTGGTTCGTTCGGAAGCTCACAAGAAAATAATCGTGGGCAAAGGCGGCGCGCAATTAAAGCAAATCGGCACCGCCGCGCGGCATGAGATTCAAGACCAGTGGGAGGTTAACGCGCGCCTGCATCTGTTTGTCCGCGTAGAGCCCGACTGGGAGGAAAAACGCGAGAATTACGAAGATCAGGGTCTTGAATTCAAATAAGCGATGAAAACATCAGATTTTGATTTTGAACTGCCCGAAAAGCTGATAGCTTCGCGTCCGCTGGAACGGCGCGACGCCAGCCGCATGCTGGTTGTGCCCGGAAACCATGACAAATGTGTCCGCGATTTCTTGGATTATATGCAGCCGGGCGATGTCGTGGTGTTTAATGATTCCAAAGTCATTCCCGCGCGATTTGATGCGGCTGCCGCCGGCGGGGCAAAATATGAAATTACTTTGCATACATCAAAGTCGGAGAAAATCTGGTTCGCCCTTTGCAAGAAATTCAATAAATTAAACATCGGCGATATTTTGACTCTGAGCGACGGGACGGAAGTGGAAATCTTGGATAAAAGCGACGCCAGCGGATTGATGGTGAAATTCCATTGCGAAGATGTTTTCGCGGTTTTGGATAAAGTCGGCAGAATGCCGCTGCCGCCGTATATGAAGCGCGAAGAAGAAACCCGGGACCGCGATCGCTATCAGACGATTTATGCGAATATTCCCGGCAGCATGGCGGCGCCGACGGCCGGCCTGCACTTTACGCCGGAACTGATTGCCGCGATAAAAGCGGCCGGCGCGCGCGTTGTGAACATAACTCTGCATGTCGGCGCGGGCACTTGGATGCCCGTGAAGTCAGAGGATTTGTCGCGGCATAAGATGCACGAAGAATGGGGCTGCATAACGGCGGAGCAGGCGGATGTCATAAATTCGGCGCGTCGCGTGATTGCGGTTGGCACCACAAGCCTGCGGCTGTTGGAAAGCGCCGCGCAAAAATCCGCAGGCAAAATAAAACCATTCTGCGGAACGACGGATATTTTTATAACCCCCGGGCACGAATTCAAAGCTGCGGATATTCTGCTGACTAATTTTCATCTGCCAAAGTCGACTTTGTTCATGCTGGTGTCCGCATTCGCGGGCGTTGATGAAATGCGCGCCGCATACGCTCACGCGATGCTTGATAAATACAGATTCTTCAGTTATGGTGATTGTTGTCTGCTATTTAAAAAGGATTGAATATGAAGTTTGAACCGACTTTGCACAAGCTTTCAAACGGAGCCACGATTTTGCTGGACCCGATGGATATTGAAACGGTCACTATGAAAATCCGCGTCAACGGCGGAACGCGGGTTGAAAAGCCGGACGAATACGGAATAAGTCATTTCTTAGAGCACATGCTGTTCAACGGAACCGCAAAGTATCCGACAACCAAGGCGATTCGCGATGTTATTAATGACAGCGGCGGGGTACTCAGCGGCTTGACCGGAATCGAGCGCACCGTGTACTATGGCAGAATTCTGGCGGAAAATTTTCATGTGCTGCTGGATGTTTTGTCTGATATAGTGCTGAATCCGAAACTGGCGCAGGAAGATGTTGATATAGAGCGCGGTGTCGTGAATCAGGAAATAAAACGTTCGCAGGCCGATCAAGTCAGACAGTTCAACGGACTGGTTAGAAGTCATTTGTTCGCCGGCTCTTACCTGGATAGGTACGACGGCCTGGGCAGCCCCGAAAATCTGGAATCTTTCACTTCCTCGGTTTTGGCGGATTACAAAAGAGCCAAGTACACCGCGAATAATATTATCATCGGAATTTCCGGCAAGCTTGGCGACAAGGATAAAATATTAAAGGATTTGGAAACTTTATTCGGCGACGTCAAAAGCGCTGAAAATGTTTCGGCAGAGCCGGGGAAAGTTAATCCGTCCGTTGTTTATGATGTTCGCAACGACAAAAAGCAGACAAAAATTTTTATCGGTTTCGAAAACGGATATCCTGATGAAAGCAAATATTACTATGAAACGATGTGCCTGGGGGTTTTTGCGAACAGCCTGGCTAAAAGACTGGTTGAAGAAATAAGAGACAAGCGCGGGTTGGTTTACAACTTCACCGACACCGGCTATGGCGACAGATTTCTGAATGTCAACGGATTTATGACTTCTTTGTCGCCCGGGAAATTAGTTGAAATGATTTCTTGTCTTGCGTCGGGCTGCTATGACATGCTGCGCCGCAACCCGGTTGCATCGGAAGAATTGAATCGCAGGAATATAATGGCCAGGCTGGCGCGCGCGAATTTTTTTGAATCATCGGCGCAAAGGCGCGACAAATTGATTAGTTTTTACGCGGATCACGGCTATTTGTATAATCAGGCGGAATTTGATGAAATGCGCGCCAGAATCACCATCGATGATGTTATGAAATATTCCGCCGATTATTTTTCGGCTCCGCTGAACATAATCGCCCAAGGCCCGAAGTGCGACATTGACATGCGCGCGGTTTGGGATGAGAATTTTAAATAAGGAAACATTCGCATGTCGTTGAAATTCAATCTTATCGCGACTGATGGAAATGCGCGGCGGGGCAGTGTTGAAACCGCGAGCGGCGCTTTTCAGACTCCGGCTTTTATGGCGGTCGGCACGGCCGCGACTGTCAAGGCCATGACCATGGATCAGGTTGCCGCCACCGGCACCGAGGTCATATTGGGCAATACTTATCATCTGATGCTGCGTCCTGGCGGCGATTTGGTTGCGCAGATGGGCGGGCTGCATAAATTCAGCGGCTGGCATGGGCCGATATTGACCGACAGCGGGGGATTTCAGGTTATGTCTTTATCCGGCTTGGTCAAGATGAATGAGGAAGGCGTGCATTTCACATCGCATGTCGACGGCGGAATAAAGCATTTTCTGACGCCTGAGAAATCGGTTCAGATTCAGCATCAGCTGGATTCGAACATAACGATGGTTCTGGACGAGTGCCTGCGTCTGCCCGCGCCGCGCGAAAGGGTTGAAAAAAATGTGGATATGGTGACCCGCTGGGCGGCCCGCAGCAAAGCGGCGTTCATAGACCGTCGGGGCTATGGAATTTTCGGAATTGTCCAGGGCGCGGATTTTCCCGACCTGCGCGAAAAGTCCGCGCGCGAATTGACGGCTGTCGGCTTTGACGGCTATGCCGTGGGCGGCCTGGCCGTGGGCGAGCCTCAATCGGTCATGTTTGATATGATTGCCCGAACCGCGCCCATGCTGCCGGCGGACAAGCCGCGCTATCTGATGGGCGTCGGGACGCCGCTGGATATTCTGGGCGCGGTGGAGCGGGGCATAGACATGTTCGACTGCGTCATGCCGACGCGCGCCGGACGGACGGCCCAGGCTTTCACCCGCCATGGAACGATGAACCTGCGCAACGCGAAATTTCGCGACGATTCGGCGCCGTTAGACGACAGGTGCGGATGTCCCGCGTGCAAGCTGTCGCGGGCATACATTCATCACTTGATAAAAGCAAATGAAATCCTGGCGGCGACACTGCTGAGCCAGCATAACTTGTGGTTTTATCAGGACTTGATGCGCGATATCCGCAATTCAATAGAGCAAGGCCGCTTTGCCGAGTTCAAAAAAGAATTCATTGCAAAGTATTCGGATAAAAACTAAAATTCTCTTCATTATCAAGGAGATTCTTATGAAAGACAAACAAATAGAAGTAATCGACCGCGGCGGCGCAAAGACCGTTGCGCGCAAAACCAGCTGGGTGCGCCGCGTAAAGATGTTTTTCTGGGGCTTTTCAATATTGTGGCTGGCGTTTGCCGCTTATGCTCCGCTGTATGTGAAAGCCGAATATTCCGGCCCGATAAAAAAATCCATCGTCGTGTCCATGTTCTTTGACTTGCAGCGCAACATTGCGGCGCAGTATGAAAAGCTGCTGGACGGAATAAAAAAATCCATCGACTTGGAAAAGCCGATAGGCGTCGCGATTTCCAAAGTGAAAATGGCCGGCGGCGCGGCTGATAAAGTTTCGGACGCCGCAGCTTCTGCCAAAAACGCAACGGACAACGCGAAAAAGCTGACCGGAATCGCGGGCAGGCTGGGCGTGAAAACCGGCGGCATCGAAAATGCGGTCGACAAAGCTGGCAGCGCGGCCGCCAAAGTCGACGATACCGCAAAGCTTGTGAACGGCAAGCTGGACAGCATTGAAAAAGAATTGGTAAAGATTTCTCAGACCGAGGTCGACAAGATGATAGATGAAGCCATAAAGCATCAGCTGGACAAGAATTCCGGCGGGCTGGGGACGACTTTGCTGACCAATTACGGCATCAAGCATGTTTATCCTTGGCGCCCGTCGTCATGGCCGACCGCGGTGAAAATCTATAACGATTTGGAAAAGTCCGATGTGGGCGTCGTGCAAATCCTGACCGGCACGGTTGACAAGTATTTCGGCTATGTCGCGTGGGGTCTTGTAATCGCCGCATGGCTGATTGGGCTGATTGTTTGGGTCATGACGTTCAAAAAAGTCAAGATGTTGATATCGCCTTTTATCGTGTGCCCGCGCTGCGGCAACGCATTCGCGGACAAGCGCACGGCATACGGCCTGTTGAAAGCATTAAAGCCCTGGACATGGCTGTGATGAAATTCCGCGCGGTCAGCTTGGCTAATAATAGCAATTGGAAGTGAATTCGTACGTGCCGTGCGAATCATTAAAATTATTCCCGGGGCCGATGAAGCATTTCTGAATGGAATCGTGATAATGAGCTTGATTGCCTTGTGTGGTTCCAGGTTCCGGGCATTGCGCGCAATATGAGCCGTAATAGTTAGAATATTCCTTGTATGTTCCATCAGGGCAAACATTGCAGGCGCAGCTTTTGCTATACAAATCGTCCATAGTCCATACGAAATTTCCGGTCAGGCCATAGCCTGGTTCGCAATCGCAAAAGAAAACAGATGAATAGATAGAACCCTCGGAAGAGGAAGCGTCAGCAATATAGAAGCTGGCGCTGTAAGTTATCGCACCGGGGACATAGGCTTCGTTATAAAGGCCGTTAAGGCCGTATAGTTGGACATTTTGGCAATAACCCAGCGATTGCGCGATATCGCTAGGCGAGCTGTTATAAGCTAATATCATGTCCAGTATATCCGGTATGCTTCGTATCAAAAAATCACACAAATTTCCCGGAAAATTAGCGCATAAGTCTGCGCAGTCTTGGCGGGTCTTGTCGCTGCATAGCGCGGCGAGGGTTTCTTCGTTCCAGGATAGAAGCGGCTGGGTATATAGCAGGCTAATTTGCGTTATTGCGTGTAGCATGGCCTTGCATTCTTGGTCATAAGCCGCCTGGATATTTCCTATCGATGTAATGAATATTGAAAACGCGGCGATAAAAAGACGCGGATTTTTCATCATATTATTCCCCTTTTTGTTTTGAATGAAAAACCATCAATGGAAATTGATGGTCGGGAAGTTAGAAAAATCAATCGTTGAATGATCTCGCAATTTTCGGACGAAGCCTGTTTTATAATCGCGACAACCCGACCATAGGTCGGGAATAACAGCGCGAGAGCGCCATTACCGGAACATGACGATGCGATGCACCGCAACGATTGGGATTTTCTAAGTCCCGAACTCGCTTCCTGCAAGTTCGTTAAGATTATAAGAAAATATTGTTGGTTTTACAAGAATTAAAAATTGGAAAATAAAAGAAACTTCGGTGGAATTATTCTTTTAATTTTAAAGCGCATGTATTAAAATGCGGGCATGAAGAATAATAAAATCGATATCGCCGGATTATCGGGCACGGATTTTCAAAAGGATGTCTGGCGCGCGCTGATGGAAATTCCGCGCGGCCAAACCGTGTCCTACAAGCGGCTGGCAGAAATGGCGGGCCATTCAAAGGCAGTCCGCGCGGTCGCCAATGCCGTCGGCAGAAATCCGATGCCGCCGGTTATTCCCTGCCATCGCGTCATCAGGTCTGACGGCGGCATCGGCGGCTATTCCGCGCCGGGCGGAATCGCGGTCAAGAAAAAATTGCTGGCGATGGAAAAATCCGCGCCGCGCGTTCACATCTGAACGAAAAGACGGGGATTTTCCGCCAAAGTGTTTATCGTATTGTCAACCAATTCTCTGATTTTTAGAAATTTCTTCTTATTCTCGGAATCCAGGTTGCTTATCGCGGGCAGCTTTACGGTCATCGGATTGACATGATGGCCGTTCTTGATAATCTCATAATGCAAATGAGGCCCCGTTGACAATCCAGTGGAGCCGACATATCCGATTGTTTGTCCCTGGCGCACAGAAGTTCCGACATTCACCCCTTTGGCGAATTTCGACATGTGCGCGTATAATGTTTCATAAGCTCCGTTGTGCCGCACCCTGATAAAATTCCCGTGCCCCTTGTTGTATCCGCGCGCGACTATGCGCCCCGCGCCCGCGCTGGGTATGGATGTGCCGTGCGCCGCGCGAAAATCAACACCTTTATGCGCGCGCGTATAGCCCAGCACCGGATGCCGGCGCTTCAAATTAAAGCTGCTGCTGACGCGAGCATTGTTTATAGGCGTGCGCTTCAAAGACTTTATCGCGCCGTTTCCGTCTTCGTCATAATAGCCGATCGCGCCGTCCGATTTGCGGAATCGGTACATATTCACCTGGCCGCGCAGCGCTTGGAACGATACCGCGATCACGCGGCCGCTGTCGATTTTTTCGCCTTGGGAATAATTTTCCTCGTACAGGACGAAAAAGCTTTGCCCGGCGCGGACATCGCGCTCAAAGTCCATTTCAAAAGCCAGCAAATCGTAAACATCCGCCAGTATGCCGGCGGGGATTCCCGCGCGCGTTCCGGCTACATAAAAACTGTCGCCGTCTTTGATTTCGCCTTTTTTGTATATCAGGCGGGTATCTCTTTCTATGTCAATCGTGCGGACAAGCCAGCTGCCGTCGCCGCAGGTAAGCTCCACCTGGCGCCACGGGCTGGGTATCAGGACAATCTTGCTGATGGGCGCGTCGTCTGCCGGACGCGAGAATATTATCTTGTCCGAATCGGCCCGCAGGCTGGAAATTCCGGCCTGGGATTTCAAAGCTTTTGCAATCGTGTCTACATCGCCGGCCGATAGCCCCTGGCCAATCAGCAGCTTTGACAAAGTGTCGCCGGCGCTGACCATTACATGCGATGTGCATTCGGAAACGCCCGACATTTGGCGCGCGGGCTTTATCAGAAGCATCGCTGCCGCGACAGTCGCCAGCAATAAGGCCAATAATATTGCAATTTGCGCGATGCGGTTTGCGCCGATAATAGTTTTTGATTTTTTCATAGAGGGCATTATAATGGTTATATGGCGACAAATCAAGCTTTTGAAATTCTTCGCAAGGCCGGCGGCGTCCGCGCCGCGCGAATCGTGCTGGCGTATATGGAGAACAAAGAAAAAAGAATAAAAAAAGAATTTTTATTCGGCCGGTTTTTCTTTGCCGTTTATTCTTTTTTCTTTGTTCGGTCCGCCAAGCGGCTGCTGCGCAAAGGCGTGCCGGTCGCAAAGATAATCGGAGAGAAATGGTTTTACGGGCTGCCTTTTTGCACGAATAAATGGACGTTGGATCCGCGGCCGGACAGCGAGGCTTTGGTCGGCGCCGTGATTGCGGAAAATGCGGGACACTCGCCGTTGCGAATTCTGGATTTGGGAACCGGAACGGGTTGCCTGATATCCGCTATCGCCGCAAACCTGCCGAATGCGGCCGGCGTCGGAATCGACAAGTCTGCCCGCGCCGCGCGCGTCGCCAAAAGAAATGTCGAAAATCTGGGGCTGGCGGACAGGATAAGAATAATGCGCGGCGATTTTGAATCCGGTTTGGCTGTCGGAAAATTTGACATCATCGTTTCAAACCCGCCATATATTGCCGCCGGCGATGCGCGGCTGAATATCGGCGCGCGGCATGACCCGAAAATCGCGCTTTATGCCGGCGACGGCGGCTTGGCGGCTTATAAGGCCATAGCAAGAAACGCGCGGGCATGGATAAGGCCGCATGGAAAAATTTATTTGGAAATAGGGCGGGGCCAGGGCGACGACGCGCGGGATATTTTCGCGCGAATGGGGTGGGCTTTTTTAAAAAGCTGGAATGATTTGGCCGGAATCGAGCGCGTTTTGTCTTTTAAGCGGCTTGCTAATTAAGCTGTTGCTTTTTTAGAAAATTTTATTTAATATTCCCGCCATGGTGCTTAAAAAGAATTACATTATCATCGGGCTGACTACATTTAATACCGAATTCCTGCGGATTTCAATTCCGGCAATATCCAAGTTGAAACAGAAAATTTATCTGATAGCGCACAATGACAACCCGAACGCGCGGGTCGTCAAATCGCAAATTCGCCGGCTGGGGTACCGCGGGCCGCTGCATATTATAAACAGCGCCGTCAATGGCGGCCCGATGCGGGCGCGCCTGAATATTCTGTCCGCGATTGAAAAGCTGAATATAAAATCGGATTGGATGATTTTCGTTGATGACGACGACCTGCTGATTGACATCGATGTTCCCGCTGTAAAGCCCGGCAATTTTGCAATCATGCAGAACATGGCTTTTATAAAGCGCCGTCTGCTGGATTTGCTGCGCGTCATGGACAATCCGAAAAATTATGCCGTGGACGAAGCGAACATCACGGCGGAGCGGCCGCATATCGGCATAGTCGGGACTTTGCTGCGCACGGGGCTTATGGTTCGGCTGGGCGCTCAGGTTCAAAAAATCATGCCTCAGATAATGCGGATAGATGCGGAGCTGGGCTGGCGCGCGCCCGAAGATGTCGTGATGTGGTTTTATCTGCAAATTTATGCCAAGCGCCAAGATCCGGCGGCCGGGGCGATTTACATGGACAAAATCAATTACATCGCGACCAGCCTGGATTCTTCGCCGCAGAAATACGGGCTGAATCAGATTCCGCGCGACCAGCCGCAGGAATGTTATGACCGGATAATGCAAAAATACTGCGATTTGTTTGAAGAGCTTTTGAATTCAGAAGCCGCCGGCGAATAGCCAAGAACATGCTTGCAAAGCATTTAATTTTATTCTAAAATTTTTCAGCCAAACAAATAAGGAAATTTAAAATGACTTCTCGCGAGCTGAGGCAGCTTTATATTGATTTTTTCGTAGAGCGCGGACACCGGCAAGTCCCGTCCGCGTCCCTGATTCCTGAAAACGACCCCAGCGTTCTTTTCACCACCGCCGGCATGCATCCGCTGGTGCCTTATCTGCTGGGCCAGCGGCATCCCCTTGGAAAACGGCTGGTGGATTTTCAGAAGTGTCTGCGCACCGGCGATATAGATTCTGTCGGCGACGCGTCGCACCTGACTTTTTTCGAGATGATGGGAAATTGGTCCTTGGGCGATTATTTCAAAAAAGAATCAATCGCGTTCAGCCATGAATTTTTGACGAAATATCTGAAAATCCCGCAGGAGAAAATATCCATCACATGCTTTGCGGGCGACGAATCCGCGCCGCGCGATACGGAAAGCTCGGAAATATGGGAAAGCCTGGGCTATCCGAAAGACCGCATTTTCTTTTACGGAAAAGAAGACAACTGGTGGGGGCCCGCCGAAATCACAGGGCCTTGCGGGCCGGATACCGAGATTTTTTATGACAACGGCCAGCCAAAGTGCGGCCCGGACTGCGGCCCGGCATGCCGATGCGGAAAGTACACCGAAATATGGAACAATGTCTTTATGCAGTACAACAAGGACTCTGACGGAAATTACAATCAGATGGCGCAGAAGAATGTCGACACCGGCCTGGGGCTGGAACGCGCGCTGGCTGTCATGAACAATGTCAAAAGTGTTTTTGACACGGACTTGTTTCAGCCTATTATTAAAAAAATAGAGGAATTGACGGGCGCCGAATACAAGCCCGAAACATTCCGCCAGTACCGAATAATCGCCGACCATCTGCGAGCGTCGACATTTATTCTCGGCGATGATAAAGGCGTGGCGCCCGGCAATGTCGATCAAGGCTATATTCTGCGGCGCTTGATTCGCCGCGCTTACAGATATTTGTCGCAGATGAATGCGCCGGCAAAAACCATGGCCGCTGTCGCGCAGCTGATAATTGACGATTACAAGGATGTTTATCCGGAGTTAGAGCGAAATCAGAAATTCGTCATCGCCCAGATGAACCGCGAAGAAGAATTATTCAGCCGCACATTGTCGGACGGCATGAAGCTGGCGCTGAAATACTTGGACAAGTCCGACGGGAAACTATTGGCCGAAGATGCTTTCCGGCTTTATGACACCTATGGATTTCCGCTGGAATTCACGCAAGAGCTGGCGGCCGAGCGCGAAATTGCGGTCGATGCGGACGGGTTTCGCAAGCTGTTTGCAATGCACCAGGAAAAATCCCGCGCCGGCGCGGCGCAAAAATTCAAGGGCGGACTGGCCGACAATAGCGAGGAAACCACCAAGCTGCACACCGCCGCGCATCTTATGAACGGCGCGTTGCGGCGCGTTTTAGGCGATGCTGTTTTCCAGCGCGGCAGCAACATCACGGCCGAGCGCCTGCGTTTTGACTTTTCATTCGACCGCGCCATGACCGCAGAGGAAAAAACCGAGGTAGAGCGCATAGTAAATGAAGCCATTGCGGCCGCGGTGCCTGTCGCATGCGCCGAAATGTCCGTCGCCGACGCCAAGTCCGCCGGCGCAATCGGCGTTTTTGACAGCAAATACGGCGACATGGTGAAAGTTTATTCAATCGACGGATATTCCAAAGAAATCTGCGGCGGCCCTCATGCCGGCAATACCGCAGAGCTGGGCGCGTTCAAAATATTGTCCGAAGGCAGCAGCTCGGCCGGCGTCCGCAGAATCAAAGCGGTCATAGGTGATGCGGCCAAGGCTGCATAACGAATGCCGGCCGGTGATTTTGCAAAACTTATCCCGGGTATTATTTTGGGAATTATATACAGAGCTAGCCAATTAACCCAAAATAAGACATTATCTATGGCAGAATGACAGAAAAAAGTGTTATAATATAGGGAACGAGGACAAGGGGCATGACAAAAGAGAAAATGACCGATGATTTCATTGCAAGCCTGCTTAGAGAAGCAGATATTGAATATGTTCGCGATGACGGGATCAATAAAGAAGTGCAAAATGCTTTGAGGACTGCCAGCAAACGCGGAACTGGTAAAGCCGGGTTCCCAGAATTTACAGCGCAGGTTGATAACTTTCTTATTGTTATAGAAGACAAGAAAAAGTTATCCGACCATGTAAAGTATAAAGATGACGAAGAAACATTAGCAACGGATACCAAATCAATCACAGATTATGCAATGAATGGAGCAGCGCATTACGCTTCGCACATCGCCAAAGAAACTAACTTTAATAAGATATTTGCCTTTGGTTGTTCCGGTGATAAAAAACATTGCAAAATTACCCCCATGTTTGTTAGCAAGGCGGGTATAAAAATCCTACAAGATATAGACAACTTCCAAAATTTTACTATAGAAAATATAAACAGGTATTATCGCGAACAAGTTTTAGGCGAGACTCCTCCGGAACAAGTAGAATTAAAAGAGATTTTAGATAAGGCGAAAGAACTACATGAAGCATTGCGAAATTATGGGGCATTGGGTGAAACAGAAAAACCGCTTGTTGTTTCAGCTATATTGCTTGCACTCTCAGATTCCAAAAATTTCAATATAGATATGCTGACCGGTGATTCTACTAGAACTGACGGAGAAAAGATTTATAATGCTGTTGAAACATACCTTGAAAAAGTCAAAGTTAGTCCCCGCGTCAAAAAAGATAAGGTTTTAGCACAATTCATACTTATTAAAACCAATACAAAATTAAATAAAATTGATAAACGTCTTGGCAAAACGCCTTTACGTTATTTTGCTGAATATATTGACACCAATGTTTTACATCAAGTTGTTGAAAATTCCCCAGAAGATGTTTTAGGTCGTTTTTATGGCGAGTTTATAAAGTATAGTGGCGGCGACGGTAAAGGGCTTGGTGTTGTCCTCACGCCACGTCATATTACAGAACTATTTTGTGATTTAGTCGATATAAAACCAGACGATATGTTGTTTGACCCTTGCTGTGGTACTGGTGGCTTTTTGATTGCAGGCATGTATAGAATGCTTTCTTTGACCGAAGACAAAGAGCAAAAAAATAAAATAAAGCGCGAACAAATACATGGTATAGAAATTAGGCCAGATATGTTCGCAATCGCCACAACGAATATGATTTTACGTGGAGATGGCAAAAGCAATCTCGAACCTGCTGATTTCTTGGAACAACCGCTTAAAGAGTTAAAAGCCAAGAAATTTACAATTGGCTTTATGAATCCGCCATATTCGCAGGCTAAAACCAAAGATACCCAACATCTTTCGGAAATCAACTTTGTAGAGCATTTGTTGAATTCTATGGCTCTGGATGCGCGAGTTGTAGTTATAGTACCGCAATCAACTATGGTCGGGAAAACCAATGAAGACAAAGCAGTCAAAGAGTCTATATTAAAAAATCACACATTGGAAGGTGTTATAACGTTAAATAAGGAAACCTTTTATCGGGTTGGGACAAATCCATGTATAGCTGTATTTACTGCTGGTGTGCCGCATTCAAAGGATAAGTTCGTTAAATTTATAAATTATGAAGATGATGGTTATGTTGTAAATAAACACATTGGACTTGTCCGTTCGGAACGTGCAGTAGCGCAACACCAAAAACTTATGGACGTTTGGCGCAACGGTGGAGACGCAGAAACTAAATTCATAGTAAAATCAAGAATAGAAGCAAGCGACGAGTGGCTACACTCTTTCTATTACTTTAATGATGAAATTCCAACGGAAGCAGATTTTGAAAAAACGATGGCGGACTTTCTGACTTTTGAATTCAAAATGATAGCACAAGGACGCGGGTAT